>JBIIFP010000046.1:0-9579 GCA_044237205.1 Pontimonas sp.
ATCACTCGAGCGCTTCAGCAACTCTGTATGCCCTGGGTGATCGGTGGGAGGGGGAACTTGAGCAATGGCGTGACGCCACCGCTCTTCGTTTAGCGCAGGTAACTCCTCTGGCGGACCCTGTTCTGCCCGGGACCCCCGGCATTATCTGGCGCGATTCCACGGAGCGCTACCGCGCCATCATCGAAGAGGCAAAAGCGGCAATTACGGAGGGCGAGGCATACCAGCTGTGTGTGACGACGCAACTTCTGGTGGAGGCCGCTATTGATCCGATCGCTCTCCACCGGGTTATTCGAGGGAGCAACCCCACACACCACCAAGGTCTGATTCGCGCGGGCGAGCTGACGCTCGTGAGCGCGAGCCCTGAGACTTTTCTTGACGTGTCGTCTGAGGGTGTTGTGACCACTCGACCGATCAAGGGCACGCGCCCACGGGGTCTCACCCCGGAGGATGACCAGGCTCTGGCTCGGGAACTCCTCGGGAGCGACAAAGAGCAGGCCGAGAATCTCATGATTGTTGATTTGATGCGCAACGACCTCTCTGTTGTCTGCGACACCGGAAGCGTGGCGGTTCCCGAGCTTATGGTGGTCGAAAGCTACGCCTCGGTTCACCAGTTGGTGAGCACCGTCACCGGTCAGTTGCGCAGAGATGCTGACGTAGTCGACCTCATCGACGCGGCTTTTCCTGCGGGCTCCATGACCGGTGCCCCCAAGCGCAGAGCTGTTGAGCTTTTGGCTGGCTGGGAAGGAGCTCCCCGGGGCTACTACTCGGGTGTGTGGGGCGTGTGGCGGGCCGATGGCAGTGCAACTCTTGCGATGACAATCCGCACGGCCGTCATCACCAAGGACTCCATGACACTCGGGGTCGGAGGCGGCATTACGGCACTCAGCGAAGCGGGCAGCGAGATCGCTGAGGTGGGAATCAAGGCGATGCCGTTTCTTCGGGCGCTAGGCCATGCCCAAGTTGAGTATTCTTGACCGGTGACTACGAGCCCCGATAGCCCCGCAACCGAGCACGAGGGCGCCTACGACTTCCGGGCCATGGAGGCCAAGTGGTCAGCGATATGGGATGAGACAGAACCCTTCACCGTTCCGGATGCCGATGACCCGAGGCCTAAGAAGTATGTCTTGGACATGTTCCCTTATCCCTCGGGAGACCTTCACATGGGCCACGCCGAGGTCTATGCGCTGGGCGACGTAGTCGCTCGCTATTGGAGGCTTCGCGGCTATCAAGTTCTGCACCCCATCGGGTGGGATTCCTTTGGGCTGCCCGCAGAGAACGCCGCAATCAAGCGCGGTGTTGACCCCCGTGAGTGGACTTACCAAAACATCGCGCAACAGAAAGCGTCGATGAAGCGCTACGCCGCGTCGTTTGACTGGACCCGCGTTCTTCACACTTCCGATCCTGAGTACTACCGCTGGAACCAGTGGCTCTTCTTGACGCTGTATGACAAGGGACTCGCATATCGCAAGGACTCATGGGTGAACTGGGACCCGGTCGATCAGACGGTGCTGGCCAACGAGCAAGTGTTGCCTGATGGCACCTCTGATCGCAGTGGTGCGATGGTGGTCAAGAAGAAGCTGACCCAGTGGTATTTCAAGATCACCGATTACGCTGACCGGCTACTGGATGATCTTGACACCCTTGAGGGTCGCTGGCCAGCCAAAGTACTGGCCATGCAGCGCAACTGGATTGGCCGCTCCCAGGGTGCCGAAGTCGAATTCGTGATCGAGGGCAGGGACACCCCTCTCACGGTTTTCACCACCAGACCAGACACGCTCTATGGCGCCACGTTCATGGTGGTAGCACCTGATTCTGATCTTGCTGAAGAGCTTGTGCAGGGTGCGAGCGATGAAGTGGCTGCGTCGTTTAGGGGCTATCTCGAGCAAACCCAGCGCACGTCCGAAATTGATCGCCAGGATGCCAGCCGCGAGAAAACTGGCGTTTTCCTTGAGCGCTACGCCACTAATCCTGTGAACGGCGAGCGCCTTCCGATTTGGGTTGCTGACTATGTCTTGGCTGACTATGGGACCGGCGCCATCATGGCTGTGCCGGCCCATGACCAACGCGACTTGGACTTCGCACTGACTTTTGATCTTCCGATTCGAGTGGTTCTGGACCCCACGCACGAGGGCGACGAGCTTGGCTCGCTGGCTGAGCGCGATCCAGTTGAGACTCGCGTCGCGCTGTCTGGCGATGGTGTCATGGTCAACTCGGGCACGCTCGATGGGCTTGGCAAAGCAGAAGCCATCGCCAGGATTATTGATGACCTTGAGGTCAAGGGAACCGGCCGTCGGGCCACTACCTATCGCCTGCGGGATTGGCTCATCTCCAGGCAGCGCTTCTGGGGAACACCAATTCCGATTATGTATGGGCCTGGCGGAGAAGAAATTCCTGTCCCGCAGGATCAACTCCCCGTGTTACTGCCCGCCACCGAAGGGCTCGATCTGACCCCCAAGGGCTCATCTCCTCTTGGCGCCGTCGCCTCGTGGGTGAATCAGGCCCACAACGGTGTCGCGGTGACCAGAGACGCCGACACCATGGACACCTTTGTGGATAGCTCGTGGTATTTCTTGCGTTTCATGAGTGCCCACGATGACACCCAAGCCTTCGATGTTGAAAAAGTGAAGCAGTGGGCGCCAGTCGACCAGTATGTCGGTGGTGTGGAGCACGCCATCTTGCACCTGCTCTATGCGCGCTTCATCACCAAAGTGCTCCACGACCTTGGTTACCTTGACTTCGAAGAGCCCTTTAGCTCGCTGTTGAACCAGGGAATGGTCATTCTCGATGGTGCCAAGATGAGCAAGTCGAAGGGCAACCTCGTCTACTTCTCTGAGGAACTCGATGCCTACGGGGTCGACGCCGTTCGTTTGACCATGGCCTTCGCCGGTCCCCCCGAGGATGACATCGACTGGCGAGACGTTTCGCCAGTCGGATCTCAGAAGTTTCTCGCCCGCGCATGGCGTCTCTCCGGTGATGTAAGCAGCGCCCCTGGAACCTCTCCGGAAGGCGGCGACGTCGAGCTCCGTCGACTCCTCCACCGCTTCCTTGCCGATATTCCCGGGCTCATCGAGGCGTTCAAATTCAACGTCGCTGTGGCTCGGACCATGGAGATGGTGAACCACTCGAGAAAAGCCATTGACACCGGACCCGGTGGGGCAGATCCTGCGGTGAGAGAAGCAGCCGAAGCGATCGCTCTGGCGCTCTCGATGTTTGCCCCTCACACCGCTGAGGACATGTGGGAACGGCTTGGCCACGAGCCAAGCGTTGCTCTCCAGATATGGCCGGCGGCCGACCAGAGTCTCCTTGTCGAAGATTCAGTGACCGCCATCATTCAAATCAACGGCAAAGTCCGTGACCGTGTGGATGTGTCCCCGACCATCTCAGGGGACGACCTGGAGAAATTGGCGCTTGGCACCGAGGCAATACAGCGAGCCCTCGCGGGCAAGACCGTGGTCAATGTCGTCGTTCGGGCGCCCCAGGTCGTTGCCATCAACGCCACTGACTAATGAATCGCCCATGATCGCGAAAAGTACGGTCTGTGCAAGGAAGAAGTTCTCGCAGAGGTGCGCAGCGTCCGAGACGCCTGAAGCACTGATCCTTCGTCCGTCCGCGTGCGTGCAGAGCTAGTAGCAATGATTTCCTATAGCGAGAACATTCAATTTCGGCGTAACCGAGAGTCGAGGGTTGTCTATGACTTTCCAGGTTGAACCTGACAGGAATGACTTAGCAACACGATTCCCGGCCCTCGCAAAGGAGTTTGACGTTGAGCGGAATTTTCCACTCACGCCTCAAACCCTGGCTTACGCATCCAAAAAGAGGGTTTTCTGGCGGTGCCAGAAAGGCCACTCTTACGACCTCTCTGTGGTCAACCGGACCCTCGGCAAGCAAAACTGCCCCGTCTGCGCCAACAAGAGGGTTTTGCCCGGCTTTAATGACCTCGCGTCCCAAAGGCCCGAAATCGCGGTTGATTGGGACGAGGCGGGTAATGGTGAATTGACCCCGGCAACGGTGTATTTTCGGTCCACGAAAAAAGCCCTCTGGATTTGCAGGAAAGGGCACTCGTTTCAAAGCTCGATCCGCAGCAGAACCGATAGGGGAACGGGTTGCGCAGTTTGTGCCAACCAGCGCGTGCAAAAAGGGGTGAATGACCTTGCCTCGACGCATCCCGAGCTCCTAGCCGAGTGGGATCACGAAGCGAACGGAAGCCTTTCTCCTTATCACCTAGTGGCAAGAAGCGAGAAAAAAGTTTACTGGCGATGCAGATTAGGCCATTCTTATCAGGCAATTCCATACAACCGAGTCAACGGTTCGGGATGCACCGTTTGCATCGGTCAGACAGTCGAAGTTGGTTTCAACGATCTCGCGAGCGTCCGCCCCGATTTAGCGCGGGAATGGGATTATTCGAAGAATTCAGGCGGCCGGCCCGACCAAATCACGGCTGGGTCGAACAAAAAGTTTTTTTGGCTATGCCCGAAACGCCACTCCTACGTGTCCACAGTAGTTCATCGGGTCTCCGGCAAGGGATGTCCCTACTGCGCGGGACAAAAGGTGCTTATTGGATTCAACGACCTAGCAACCACGCACCCAGAGCTCGCAGCAAAATGGGATTACAAAAAAAATGCTCCGGCGAGGCCAGAGCTATTCTCAATGGGAACCGGAAGGAAGTTCTACTGGCTCTGCGAAAAAGGGCACTCGCATCTGGCAGCCATTAACAGCAAGGCAAGTGGCAACGGATGTCCCGTTTGCGCAGACCAGCAAGTGCTCGCCGGCTACAACGATCTCGGGACGTTATTTCCAGATATTGCCTCCGAGTGGGACTTCGACAAGAACTCTCCAAGCACACCCCAACAAGTCCTTCGCGGCACAGCTAGAAAATACTTTTGGTTATGCGCCCAGGGTCACTCATTCAAACAAGCCGTGGTCTCACGAACTTACGGTGGCGCTGGGTGCCCGTCTTGCGCAAAGCACGGCTACGACCCAACCCAAGCAGGGATCCTCTACTTCATCGAAAATGACAAACTCCGAGCGAGAAAAATTGGAATCACCAACAAAGAAACCAGCGTTCGTTATGACCGTGTGAAGAGCTTCGGGGCCGATTGGCGTGTGTTGCAGCTTTTCGAGGAAGCCGACGGCTACGTGATCAAAAAAGCTGAATCGGAAGTACTCAAATGGATTAGGCAAGACCTCGGATTGGGCCAGTATTTGTCGGTCGAGGATGTCGGTCGAGGCGGTGGTGCGACTGAGACGTTTTCGGCTGATGGGCCCAGCGACCAGGAGATCATTGCCAAGATCTCTGCGGCGTTAGCAAAGGCCGGACAACGAGGCCCGGCGTAAGGGCAGATTCGGCACTCAGGAACCTTTAGGCGTCCAAGGTTCTGGCGAGTGGACCCGGGTGGGGTTGTGGAAAACTCCGACAGCTTCAACATTGCGCAGCTAGTTTTTGGGGGTGGAGCTAACTTTTGGTCCTAACTGCCCGAACTGTCTTCTGCGGTGCGGCGTTGATCAGTTTGGGTACTTTTGCGCCGAATGTTTGATTTCACTTCCGTGGTTTCAATTCGAAATCGATTGACTGTTTCACCCCGTTGCTTGGCTGTCCGGCGGTATCGTGATGTGGTCAGAGCGCTAATTAGTGCGACGGGATGGGGGAGTAATGGCAGCGACTGCCCCCGTCGTGCCCTGGCACGGAATCAGAGAAGCATCGCTGGTTCTTCTGAGCGGTAACGAATCGTTTCTTGCCGATCGCGCCCTACAGATTCTCCAGGATCGGATGCGCAGCGTCGATCCCCAGCTAGAGGTCACCGATCTTGACGCCAGCACCTATTCCGACGGGGAACTTCTCTATGCCGCAAGCCCCAGCCTCTTCGGCGAGCCCAGGCTGATCAGAGTCACCGGTGTTGAGAAGTGCACCGACGCGTTCTTGGTTGATGCCCTGGCTTATGTCGCAGCGCCACAGCCCGAGGTCGTCGTGGTCCTTCGCCACGGGGGTGGCAACCGAGGCAAGAAGCTGCTGGACACTCTCCGTGGGGCCGGTCAGAGCGCTGTGGTGGTCGAGTGCAAAGAGATCAAGAAAGACGACGAGCGCGTTGGCTTCATCGCTGCAGAGTTCCAGGCAGCCGGCGCCACCATTGAGCCCCAGGCGAAGAGGGCGCTTGCCGATGCGTTTGTCACCGACCTCGCCGAGCTAGCGGCGGCCTGCGCGCAACTCATCTCTGATGCTGATGGCAACGCTGTTAGCGCCGAACTTGTTGAGAAGTACTACGGGGGTCGGGTTGAAGCCACCACCTTCCAGATCGCTGACCACGCTATTGGCGGCAGGGGAGCTGAAGCCTTGATTCTTCTGCGCCATGCTCTGCACTCTGGTGCCGAACCAGTGCTGGTCGTTGCTGCGTTTGCGATGAAACTTAGGCAAATGGCCCAGGTCGGTGGGGCCTCAGGCGGTGTTGACCAAGTGGCGGGCTCCTTGGGCCTTCCGCCCTGGCAGGTGAGAAATGCCAGGAGCTCTCTGCAGGGATGGGACGAGGCAGGGTTGGGGCGCTCAATCGTTGAGGTCGCGAATACGGATGCTGCAGTCAAGGGTGCTGGCCGCGACCCCCACTACGCGCTAGAAAAAATGGTCAGGATCGTCTCGCTGCGAGGGAAAGAGCCATCACGTCACTGATGTGATGGGGGAGACTGCGATCTCTCTAGTAGCCTTCGTCGTCGTCTGACTCGTCATCGTCGGGGAGGACTTGCAGAGGCGGGTTGACGACATCGGTGATTTCCTGACTACCAGTTTCCCTGAGGGAAAGCCGCTCCACTTGGTCGCCCAAGACAGCACGAATCCGAGTGACCTCAACGAGGGAGCCACTGACGTCCGAGAAAATCAGGTTGACCAGGCGCAGCGACTCTTCTAGGTTCTTTCGAGCGCTGGTGGCAGCCCGACCAGTGATGTCATGAGCACTGCGTTTCGCCTCAGCCAGGATCTCTTGCGCTTGCTTCTCGAGGTCGAGCACCCGCGTTTCCGAGCTTCTCGCGTAGGAATCAGCTTCCCGAACCACTCGGAGCGAATACGAGTCTGCCTGGTCTCGCACCTCGTTCTCGTGGCGATCGAGCTCCTGCTTCTGTAAGCGCATTTCACTAGCGAGCTGCTCACTGCGCTTTGTGGCGTCGTCGAGGGTCGACTTAGCTTCCGCTTCCAAATGTTCTGCTCGTGCCCGCGCCGAATCCACAATGGATTGTGCGTGCCCCTCGGCCGCTACCCGAATGTCCTCGGCCGCCAGCTTGGCATCGTCGCGTAAGGTTTGAGCTTCCTCACGGGTGGCCTCCGCTTCGAGCTCAGTCTCCCTGGCAGCCTTCCTGGCAGACTCGAGAATGTCATCGGATTCCTTGATTGCTCTCTCACGAATGCGACCCGCTTCACTGCGGCCATGACCCAGAACGATTGCGGCTTCCGCGCTGGCCTCTTCAACCTGTTTGACCATGCTCAGGCGCAGTTCAGTGAACGCGTCGCGAGCATCGGATAGCTCGCCCGAGAGGGCATCGCGCTCTGCTTCAAGTTGCTGGATTCGAGCCACCACGGCGTCGGGACTGAATCCGCGCAGGACTCTATCGAAAGAGATTTCGCTCACCCCACCACTCTACACGGATGCGCGCCACCGGAAGGTGAATAGGGCATAACGGTTTGGAGGAGTAACTATCGTTAGTTTGATTAACTCGATTGGCCCCGGCGGACGGAATTGCCCCATCGAGGGCCGCAGTCAACGCTGTCATTCGCGCGATCGCTGTCGCCCGCGCACGCAGATTCTCAGGGCCGGAGTTGAGCGCTCAAGACGGTGTGGATCCCGCTGTGATGTGGGGAATGTTTCCATCTCCATAGCTCGCGGTCACCTCAGAAATCACAATCTGGTAGCCCTCGTACCACTGGGCATATTTCTCTTTAGCTTCCAGGTGGTCCGGGAAGCGGGCAAACACAGAGACCGCGTCCATGTCACGCCAGTAGTAGATGGAGTTTTGAGCCTTGCCGTCCTCTGAAAACCAGCGATCGACACCGAGGTAGCCGTCTAGGGATTGCGCATAGGCATCAATCGAAGCATCAAGACGATGAAACTCTTCGTCATAGGTCTTCTTCCGGAAGATGAAAGAGCACGCAAACATGTTCGTCATTGTGCCAGACACATTCCTCGTACAAGACGGAATCGGTCAGAATAACCAGGAACAGAAGGAAAAGTGTTGACGCTTTACATCCGCCATTTTTCCCTGTTTACACTGGGGGTGTCGCTGTTCTTACCTCAAGGACGAGGCAAGCGCTTCGGCGGCGATTGCTGGGTATGTGCTTGTGAATGACGTGAGCGAACGTGAGTGGCAATTGGAGCGCGGTGGCCAGTGGAGTAAAGGGAAGTCCGCCCCGACGTTCAACCCTGCTGGTCCATATTTGGTCACGCCCGATGAGGTTGGAGACGTGCTCGACCTGGACCTTTGGCTTGACATCGATGACGCTCCCAAACAGCGGGGTTCAACGGGGACCATGATATTCAGCCCGAGCTTCATCGTCCACTATTTGAGCCAGTTCCTGACGCTTGAGCCTGGTGACCTTATCAACACGGGCACTCCTCCCGGTGTGGGGATGGGCCAGTCACCGCCCGAGTACCTGCGGGGGGGAGAGGTGATTAGCCTTGGGATTACGAGACTTGGGAGTCAAAGGCAAATGGTCACTGTGGCCGCTGGCGCCTGACGCTTTCGATGAGGCCCTACCTTTTCCTTCAAGTTTGGACGCGCACGTCTCCGCGGGCTAACGGGTGTCGCTCTGTGGGTCTCTGAGGAATTCGCCCACCCTGGGAGGTTGCGTGAGTGGAGGGTGGCGTTTGGTGTGGACGGTAGTTCCGAATTTCCAAAGAGCGCCCCACTCTAGGGAGACGTTCCAAGACGCTGAACCTGCTTGCAGTCGTTGCATTTCCCGCTTACCTGACTGTGGGCCCCGCCTTTAAGTCGGGGCCCACAGTTGTGAAGATCTAGAGTGCTGCCGCCTGCTTGGCGATAGCGGACTTGCGGTTGGCGGCCTGGTTCTTGTGAAGAACACCCTTGCTGACGGCCTTGTCCAATTTGGTGGCTGCGACCTTGACGGCTGCTTGCGCCTTGTCCTTGTCGCCAGAGCTGATTGCCTCGCGGGCTTGGCGAACTGTGGTCTTGATTTCGCTCTTGACCGCGCGGTTGCGCTCATTGGCCTTCTGGTTGGTCTTGTTGCGCTTGATCTGCGACTTGATATTTGCCACGCTGTGTCCTTTTGCTGTGATGGAGCTCATGGTCGTTCTGGTGGGGGCCAAGAGGCGAAAATCAGAACGAATGCACGAGATCGGGAGAGAGGGTCCGTCGCTCGGTGAGCCAGGTGGCAACGATACCAGCACTTACCGCAGGGCGCCAACGGTTTAGCGTGCGAGAATCATCGGACATGTCTGTTCATTCGTCCCGGGATATCCAGCCGGCAGCCACTGCACCGTGGCGCCTGCGGAATTTTTCGATTATTGCCCACATCGACCACGGCAAATCGACCCTTGCTGACCGCATGCTTCAGATCACCGGGGTGGTCGATGAGCGCCTTATGCG
>JBIIFP010000047.1:0-9545 GCA_044237205.1 Pontimonas sp.
ACACCGACGAGGGCCTGGAGAAGAGCTATCAGTCGCAAAGAGACGCCTACGAGCGGATTTTTGCGCGTCTGGGCCTCGAGTATGTGATTGTGCAGGCGGATGCCGGTGCGATGGGCGGTTCCCGTAGCGAGGAATTCTTGCACCCCACCGAGGTTGGTGAGGATACGTTTGTTCGCACCGATGGCGGTTACGCGGCCAATGTGGAGGCCTTTAGGGTCACGCCACCGGCTGCCCTTGACGCCAGTACAACACCCGCTCCCGTGGTTTTTGATTCTCCTAATACCCCGACCATCGAGACACTGGTTGCCCTTGCCAACGAACGCCACCCCAGGGATTCTGGCGCGTGGAGCGCTTCGGACACCCTCAAGAACGTTGTCCTAGCCCTCACCGGACTGGATGGATCCCGCGAACTTGTGATTGTCGGTGTTCCCGGTGATCGTGACGTTGATCTGAAACGCGCCGAAGTTGCCTTTGCGCCTCGAGCCGTAGAAGCCGCCACGGAAGACGACTTCGTGAAGCACAAGGGCCTCGTCAAGGGATATATCGGGCCCTGGTCATCCGCTGGTCCTGTCCTAGGAGAGAAGTCATCCACCGGAATTGCCTTTATGGTCGACCCTCGCGTTGTTGAGGGAACCGCCTGGGTCACCGGGGCCAACGAACACGAGAAGCACGTTTTCAACCTGGTGTGTGGCAGGGACTTCACCCCTGATGGTGTTGTGGATATTGCCGAGGTGCGCGCCGGCGATGAGGCGCCAGATGGCTCAGGCCCCATTGTTACCGCGAGAGGCATGGAAATTGGCCACGTCTTCCAGCTCGGCCGGAAATATGCCGAAGCGCTGGGTCTCCAGGTGCTCGACGAGAACGGAAAACTTGTCACCGTCACGATGGGTTCCTACGGCATTGGTGTTACGAGGCTTGTCGCGGTCCTCGCTGAGGGCAACCACGATGACAAGGGGTTGATCTGGCCGGAGGCCATTTCGCCCTTTGATGTCCACATTGTGGCAGCCGGCAAGGATGACATTGTCTTCGAGGTCGCCGAGAAGCTTGCTGCGGACTTAGAAGCCACGGGCAAGGACGTCCTCTTAGACGATCGCCCGAAGCTCTCTCCGGGAGTGAAGTTTGCCGATGCCGAAATTCTTGGTGTTCCCCACATCGTCATCGTTGGCCGAGGAGCCGCTGAAGGACAGGTTGAGTATTGGAACCGCCGCACGGGGGAAAAGTCCGACATTTCCTCGGATCAGGTTTCCGCGATTCTCGTTCGCTAGCTCCGGAAGGCTCTGAGTAGCCGTTTTTGGAGTCCCCTTGTACCCTGGGGAAGAAGCGTCTAGGGTTTCACACACAATCGAACAGGAGGGGCCCTCATGGATATTGACCTGAGTGTGCTCAAGCTCATGGAGTCAGAGCGAGAGATCCCCTTTGACGAACTCGTGCTCATCATCGAACAGGCCATCCTGACGGCCTACGAAAAACACACGGGTGTCGCTGATTTTCGTGGCAACCGGGTTGACCCGAATGCCCCCCGTGCGCGGGTTGAACTAGACCGAAAGACCGGTCACGTCGTCATTTACACGCCGATCCTCAACGAGGAGGGCGAAAAAACAGGCGAAGAGGTTGATAGTCCGGAAGATTTCGGTCGCATTGCCGCTCACGCGGCTAAGCAGGTCATTAACCAGCGTTTGCGGGACATTGGAGATGACCGAATTCTTGGCGAGTATCGTGGCAAAGACGGTGATATCGTCTCGGGAATTGTGGCTCAGGGGCCAAACCCCCGCATGATTCACATCAACCTGGGCGAAGTGGAAGCAATCCTTCCCCCGGAAGAGCAGGTTCCTGGCGAAGCCTATGAACACGGTTCGCGCTTGCGGGTCTATGTCACCAAGGTTGAAAAAGGTCTCAAGGGCCCTTCAATCACTGTCAGTAGAACCCACCCGGGTTTGGTGCGCCGATTGTTTGCCCTCGAGGTGCCAGAGATTCACAAGGGCTCGGTGGAGATCACTGCGGTGGCCAGAGAAGCCGGACACCGCACCAAAATCGCTGTTCGCGCTCTGGAACCGGGTCTCAACGCCAAAGGCGCCTGTATTGGCGAGTTGGGCCAGAGGGTCAGGGCCGTTCAGAACGAACTGGGCGAGGAAAAGATCGACATCGTTGATCACTCCGATGACATTGCGCAGTTTGTGGCGAATGCTTTGAGCCCCGCGAAGGTGACGAGCGCGTTCGTGCTGGATGAGACGCTCAAGCAGGTTCGCGCCTTAGTGCCGGACTATCAGCTGTCTTTAGCCATTGGCAAAGAAGGCCAGAACGCCAGACTTGCTGCGAAATTGACCGGGGCGAAAATTGATATTCAGCCCGACTCGGTGATGGATTCCTGAACCCGCGAGGCACTGTGGCGAGAAAAGACCGCCACAAGGGGGGTAAGATGGGCACAGTCAGGCGCTGCCTGGGATGTCACTCGGTGGACACCACAGAAAATCTTCTGCGGTGTGTAGCGAAAGACAACCGGGTAGTCGTGGACGAGCGTGGTTTGGAACATGGGCGGGGCGCTTGGGTGCATCTCAAGTCCGACTGTGTGAACCGCTCTCTCCAACGACGAGCATGGAGCAGGGCCCTCAAACAGGGCACGGCACTGGATTGCTCGGCCGTCGAAGAACTCAGCAGGTCGACCGACCTCACATAAGAACAGGCTGAATGGCTAATGGAAACCTCATGAGCGGCTCGAAATGAGTCTCGTTTGTAGGTAGAGGCACGCCCTGACTGGGGAGTGCCCAGACAGGAGAATTGTGGCGGGAAAACCACGCGTGCACGAGATCGCCGCGGAATTGGGTATCGACTCGAAGCGCGCTCTCGACAAGCTGAAGGAAATTGGCGAGTTCGTTAAGGGACCGTCCTCCACTATCGAGCCTCCTGTGGCTCGCAAGCTCAAGGCTGCCTTCGCAGAAGAAGGTGTTGTTCCCGTCGCACCGGTTGCGAAGTCGGCCCCCGCAAAGCCAGCACCCGCCGTGGCTCCTGAAGCGCCAGCACAAGCTGCTCTGGCGCCGATTGTTGATCCGCCCGCTGCCGGAGGTGAGCCCGCTGCTCCCGCCACTGAGGCACCTGCAGACAAGCCTCGTTCCTCCACTGGTATTCCGCGTCCTGGAAACAATCCTTTTGCATCAGCTCAGGGCATGGCCCGCCCCGGTATTCCGCGTCCCGGCAACAATCCTTTTGCATCAGCTCAGGGCATGGCCCGCCCCGGCGCGCCACGACCCGGGGAAGGTGTCGGCGCTCGCCGGCCCGATGACCGTAGCGCTGGCGCTCGCGCTCCGTTCCAGCAGCGCACGGGTGGCCCTGGCCGCCCAGCTGGTGCAGGATTTGGCGGTCCGGGCGCAGGCCGCCCGGGTGGTGGGGGCCCTGGGGGCTCTGGTGGTCCTGGGGGTGCTGGCGGTCCCGGTGGTCGTCCTGGTGCCGGTGGGCGTGGCCGCGGTCCCGGTGGCGGTACCGCTGGTGCGTTCGGCCGCGGTGGTGGCAAGAGCAAGTCCCGCAAGTCGAAGCGGACGAAGCGTCAAGAGTTTGAAATGCGGGAGGCGCCAAGCCTAGGTGGAGTGCAGATTCCCCGTGGTGATGGTTCCACCATCATCCGGCTGCGCCAGGGCGCCTCGATCAGTGATTTCGCCGAGAAGATCGAAGTAATGTCTGGCTTCCACGTTCCCCCGGGGAACCTGGTCACCGTGTTGTTCCAACTCGGTGAAATGGCCACAGCGACGGAGTCGCTGGATGCCGCGACCTTTGAGGTTCTTGGGGCGGAACTGGGCTACAAAGTCCAGATCGTTTCGCCAGAAGACGAGGACAAAGCGCTTCTCGAGAGCTTCGATATCGATCTCGACGAGGAAGAGAACGAGGAAGACCTCGTTATTCGTCCTCCCGTCGTGACGGTCATGGGTCACGTCGACCACGGTAAGACGAAGCTGTTGGATGCTATCCGCAGCGCCAACGTTGTGGCCGGTGAAGCCGGAGGCATCACCCAGCACATCGGTGCCTACCAAGTGTGGACCGAGCACGAGGGGATCGAACGGGCCATCACCTTCATTGACACCCCCGGTCACGAAGCATTCACCGCTATGCGTGCTCGCGGTGCGCAAGTAACAGACATCGCGATTCTGGTGGTTGCGGCTGATGACGGCATCATGCCTCAGACCATTGAGGCTTTGAACCACGCTCAAGCAGCTGGTGTGCCCATTGTGGTTGCCATCAACAAGATGGATGTCGCAGGCGCCAACCCCGACAAGATTCTCCAGCAACTGACCGAGTTCGGTCTCGTTGCTGAGGCCTACGGCGGTGATACCCAAGCCGTTCAGGTCTCCGCGCTCAAGGGCGATGGAATCGCAGAGCTGCTTGATGCTGTGTTGCTGACCGCCGATGCAGGTCTTGATCTGCGGGCGAACCCGAACCGTACCGTGCGCGGTGTGGCCATCGAAGCTCGCCTCGATAAGGGGCGCGGTGCTGTTGCAACGGTGCTGATCCAGTCCGGAACTCTCCGAGTGGGAGAAGCGATTGTTGCCGGAACTGCCTATGGTCGTGTTCGCGCGATGACCGACGAGGATGGCAACGCCGTCGAAGAGGCCTATCCAGCTCGCCCTGTTGCGGTTCAGGGTCTGTCCTCGGTGCCGCGCGCCGGCGACACCTTCATCGTCACCGACGACGACCGCACAGCCCGCCAAATCGCTGAGAAGCGTGAGGCAGCTGAGCGTAATGCTCTGCTGGCAAAGGCGCGCAAGCGCATCAGCCTTGAGGACTTCACCAAGGCCCTCGAGGACGGCAAGATCGAGTCCCTCAACCTCATCATCAAGGGTGATGTGTCCGGTGCTGTCGAGGCATTGGAAGAGTCGCTCCTCAAGATCGAGGTCGACGACACGGTCCAGTTGCGCATCATTCACCGCGGTGTGGGTGCCATCACCGAAAGCGATGTCAACCTCGCGACCATCGACAACGCCATCATTGTGGGCTTCAATGTTCGGCCCGACTCGAAGGCCCGGGAGCGCGCACAACGCGAAGGCGTGGATGTGCGTTTCTACTCCGTCATCTACAACGCTCTGGAAGAAATCGAGAGCTCGCTCAAGGGCATGCTCAAGCCCGAGTTTGAAGAGATCCAATCCGGGGTCGCCGAAGTTCGCGAGATTTTCAAGTCCTCGAAGGTCGGAACTATTGCCGGTTGCATCGTTCGCTCGGGAACCATCACGAGAAACGCCAAGGCTCGTGTTATCCGCGACGGTGTGGTGATTGCCGATGGCCTCGCCATCGAATCGCTGCGTCGTTTCAAAGACGACGCCACCGAAGTCAAGACTGACTTCGAGTGCGGTATTGGCCTGGGCAAAATCAAGGACATCGAGATCGGCGACGAAATCGAGACCATTGAGATGAAGGAAAAGGTCCGTGTCTAGCAACTCGCCTCGCGCGAGAAAAATGGCAGACCTCATTCGTGAGGTGGTGGCACAGAGGCTACAGAAAGGCCTTCGTGACCCGCGCATGGGGTACGTCACGATTACCGATGTGCAAGTCACTGGCGACCTGCAGCACGCCTCTATCTTCTTTACCGTCCTCGGCAATGAGACCGAACGCGCTGATACTGCAGCGGCGCTGAAGGCCGCAACCGGAATGTTGCGCACCGAGGTAGGGCGAAACATTACTGCCCGCTTGACGCCCTCGATAGAGTTTGTGCCCGATGGCATCCCAGAGAACGCGGCTGCCATCGAGTCGCTGTTGAGCGAGGCGCGCGAGCGCGACGCCGAGATTTCAGCGATGAAGTCCACGGCCCAGTACGCTGGCGACCCAGATCCCTACAAAGTCCCCAAAGAATCCACCGAAGAGTGAATTAAGGAGCACCCATGTCCATGGAGCGCGACGATCCTCGTCAGTATCACATTGAGCTAGCCCCGGGTGATGTGGGCAGATACGTGTTCCTCCCGGGTGACCCTGGCCGTTGCGAAATGATTGCGGCGTTCTTTGATGAGCCCCAGCTCGTTGCCCGCCACCGTGAGTATGAGACCTGGTCGGGATATCTAGAGGGACAGAAGGTCTCCGTCACCTCGACGGGTATCGGCGGACCCTCAGCAGCGATTGCGATGGAAGAGCTGGTTGCCATTGGTGCAGACACATTTGTGCGAGTGGGAACCTCGGGATCCATGCAGACCGAAATTCTTCCGGGCGACATCGCGATCGTCTCCGGCGCAATTCGCGACGAGGGTACGAGCGTGCACTATTTGCCCATTGAATTCCCGGCGGTTGCCGATGTTGCACTCACCAACGCCCTCGCGGACGCTGCCAGAGGCATGGACAAGCGCGTTCACGTTGGTGTCTCGCAGTCGAAGGACTCTTTCTATGGCCAACACGACCCCGCACGAATGCCAGTCGCCTCTAGGCTGCAGGAGCGTTGGGCGGCCTGGATTGGCGGGGGAGCGATTTGCTCTGAAATGGAGGCCGCCCCCCTCTATATCGTTGCCTCGGTGCTGCGCGTTCGCGCGGGTGGCTTGATGATGGTGATGGGCCACCCCGACCAGTCTCCGATGAGCGATGCTGAGTGGGAAGCGTCGAAGGTCGAACACCTCTTGCCCGTGGCGATCGAGGGCATGCGTGAGATTATTCGCAGGGACCTCGCTAACTCCCGCTAATTCGGTAGTCCTCCGGGTTTTCCGGCACGACTTCGAGTAGTCCGTCGTCGAGTAGTGAGGCCAGTGCTCGCTCGAATTGCTCGGACTCACTCCAGAGTGTTCGCAGGAAAGACTCTGGAACAGGAGTGTCACTGGAGCGTAGTTCGCGAAGGATGATCCCTCGGACCTGACGGTCACTTCCCTCGAAGCGGGCTTGCTTGGCTGTGGTTGCGCCCTCGTAGGGGGGATAGCCAGCGATACGCCACTGACACAGATCGGCGATGGGACACACCTGGCATTCTGGCGCCCTGGCCTTACACACAATGGCGCCCAACTCCATGAGGCCAGCGGCCCCCGCGCACTGACGAGCAGCGCCCTTGAGGGCCTCGAGCGTGACAGTCACCGCAGCCCTGTCGGCAACAGTGCGGGGTGGGCCCGCTTCACCCTGGCCGCCCTGCGCTCTGGCGACAACTCGTCTGACGTTTGTGTCGACAACAGCCTCGGCAATGCCAAAAGCAAAACACCGTACAGCTCGGGCTGTGTAATCGCCAACACCGGGAAGCGCTAGGAGGGCATTGAGATCGCTGGGAACACGGCCGTCGTGTTCCGCAAGAATTGCCTGGGCTGCTTCGTGCAGTCGTTTTGCTCGCCTGGGGTAGCCCATTCGGTCCCACGCTCGCAACACTTCGGCCAGTGATTCCTGTGCCAAGTGAGCAGGACTTGGCCACCTGGCCATCCAGTACTCATAGACCGGCAGGACCCGGGCGACCGGGGTTTGTTGCAACATCACCTCGGACACGAGCACTCCCCAGGGACCCGCCTCTGGCGAGCGCCACGGCAAATTGCGTTTGTGGTCCTCAAACCAGGAAATCACGCGATTCATCAGCACGCACTCACGCTAGCGAAGCGGGGAGCTTTTCTCAGCCAGCACCCCCTACCCTTGGCTCATGAAGGTTCTGGTGACGGGGGCTACCGGCTATGTCGGAGGCCGCCTCGTGCCCAAGCTTCTGGAGCGCGGTCACAGCGTCCGGGTCATTGTGCGCGACCATCACCGCCTGGATGACGTTCCTTGGAGGGATGCCGTCGACATCGTTGAGGGCGATCTCGTCGATCAGAGTGCCGTCGCCCGCGCAGTTGAGGGGCGGGACGCCGTCTATTATCTCGTTCACTCCATGTCGAGCACTGGGGACTTCGAGAAAATCGAGCGCCAGGTGGCAACGACGATGGCCCGCGAAGCCCGCACCGCCGGAGTGAAGCGCATCGTCTACCTTGGCGGCCTGCACCCCGAAGGGCCACTCTCGAGGCACCTCGGCTCGCGCAAAGAGGTCGGTGACATTCTTCTCTCCTCGGGAGTCCCGACCATTGCCTTGCAGGCAGGAGTGATTATTGGTTCGGGTTCCGCGAGCTTTGAAATGATTCGCCACCTGACCGAGGTTTTGCCCTACATGCCAGCCCCCAAGTGGGTCCGCAACTTCATTCAGCCCATTGCGATTAGGGACGTGCTGCACTACCTCGTGGCTTCTGCTGAGCTTCCAGCATCGATCAACCGCGCCTTCGATATCGGCGGGTCAGATGTCTTCCGATACGGCCAGCTGATGAATGGCTATGCGGTTGAGGCGGGGCTCAAGCAGCGCCCCATCGCGGCTCTTCCTGTCCTCACGCCATGGCTCGCCTCCCAGTGGGTGAACCTGGTGACACCTATTCCGCGGTCTCTGGCAGTCCCGATTATCGAGTCGCTTCTCCATGACGCGGTGATGACCAACCACGACATCGACGAGGTCGTTCCCCCTCCTGCAGAAGGACTCACGGGTTATCGAAAGGCCGTGCGTCTGGCGCTTGCCAGAATGCGCAACGGCGAAGTCGAGACGTCTTGGCGGGATGCACAAGTCACCGGTGCTCCGGCAGATCCGCTGCCTAGCGACCCTCAGTGGTCTGGGCACACCGTCTATACCGACGAGCGGGCAGTTCCGTGTGCTGCAGATACAGCCGGTCTGTGGCGGGTCGTGGAAAGCGTCGGCGGAGCAAACGGCTGGTATTCCTTGCCGATGGCCTGGGCGGCGAGAGGGTGGCTTGACAAAATTGTGGGCGGCGTGGGGCTGCGACGAGGTCGTCGTGATCCCGAACACTTGGTCACCGGTGACGCACTTGATTTTTGGCGTGTGGAATCCATGGAAAAGGGCACGTCGCTGCGCCTGAGGGCGGAAATGAAGCTTCCGGGGCGCGCATGGTTGGAATTCCGGGTTGAGCCAACCCCTGAGGGGACAAGCACCCTGCATCAGAGGGCCGTCTTCTTCCCACACGGACTTGGTGGGCGCCTTTATTGGCTGGCCGTGATGCCCCTCCACGGGATTGTGTTTGCGGGGATGGCTAACGCCATGGCAGAGAAGGCCGAGAGTCTGAGCGCTCCTCGAGTGGCCTAAGAGTGCCCGGGGGGCTACACTCGAAGTTGCACCTCGATCACTGACACGGCTCCCGTTCAGGTCTGATTGTTTGTGTCGGTCTCGCATCACTGGCGAGACAAAGCGGTGGTCTGTGGTTACGAAGAGTCCTTCGTATCTGAAGTGCCACCGGTGTGAGGTCAAGGAGAAGAATGGCCCAGTCAGGCCCGGCGAGAACATCCACTCGCCCCCAAGGCGCAAAGCGCGCCAGGCGCAAGCCCATGGATGATGAAGGCATCATCCCCATTTTGGCGCGCGCTGTTCGTGAAGTAGAGGCCGCGGCGAGCCGCGGAAAAGTTACCGCCCACAACAGAATCAAGTTCCAGGTCGCCGCTTTGCTCGTTCGTGACGAGCGCCAGAGGGTTAAGGATGACGCCAGTGTCAGCGCGGTGGAGCGCCAAGAGGTTCTGAAGCGACTCGATGGCTTAGCCGCGATCATGGCCAAAACTGCCGCTCGTGATACGAGCTTGATTGCTTTGCTGGCCCC
>JBIIFP010000048.1:0-9405 GCA_044237205.1 Pontimonas sp.
GTCCACTGAGGCGCCATCCAAATATGGAGAGCTCATCTTGTCAACGACAAGTTCAACACCCGAGAAATCCCTGACTAGGTCGTCGTCCATCAAACGCTCGTCAAAAAAGAGCTGATAAATCAGGCCAGAGCAGCCTCCTGGTTGCACCGCAACCCGCAGACGCAGGTCATCGCGGCCTTCCTGCTCGAGCAGGCTCTTCACCTTTTCAGCAGCACGATCGGTCAAGCCAACCGAGTGAGTGACAGTATCCGTCATGTCGTGTCCTTCCAACGCTCTTAGTCTAGAGCGCTACCTCAGGCCAAGTCTGAGATTTCCCGGCGATTCAGGTCAGAAAGCAACAGCGCCTCAGAAAGTACTGCTCTCCAGAGCACTCGAAGGTCTAGGGACTCGTTGGGGCTGTGGGCGCGAGTGTCCGGGTCTTCGATGCCGGTGACGAGTATCTGAGCCTGCGGAAACACCTCCGCCAGCTGCGCGATAAAAGGAATTGACCCGCCCACACCTTGATAGACGGCTTGGGCCCCGAACCCTTCGCCGAGGGCCTGTGCGGCAAGCCCCGCGGCCTGGGTTGACGGGTCGAGTAAAAACGGCTCCCCCAGGGAGACATCCTGGAGCTCCCACTGTGCCCCAAAGGGAATAGTCGAGGCGATGTGCGCCTCGAGATGGGCGAGCGCTGTGCCTGCCGACATCCCTGGTGGGACTCGGAGCGACAGCTTTGCAGAAACCTCCGGTAGCAGGGTGTTGGATGCGTGGGCGACACTCGGCACATCCATCCCCGTAATGGTCAGTGCTGCAGAGCGCCAGAGTCGCTGGGGAACCGAACCGAGGCCCACTTCGCGAACACCGTCGCTCAGCGGTGATTCGTGACCGATTTCGTGCGCCTCACCTGGTTCGCCGGTAGCGGCGCCTTCAAGACCCTGGATTGCGAGGCCACCCTCAGTGTCATAAAACGATGCAGCGAGCGCGCTAAAGGCCATCATGGCGTCTGGCAGCACGCCGCCGAACATTCCGGAGTGAACTGCATGGCTCAGCGTTCGCACCCGCAACGTCGCGGTCACGTTTCCCCGCAGGCTCACTGTCAGCGCGGGGGTTTGGGCAGAGGGGTTATCCGAATCGGCCACAATGATGATGTCGCCCTCGAGTAGCTCGCGATGTTCTCGGAGGAACCCGGAAAATGAGGGCGATCCGTTCTCTTCTTCACCCTCGATGAACACCACCACCCCCAGTTGAAGATCCCCCGCATGGTGGCTGGCAAGAGCGCGCAGAGCGCCGAGGTGAACCGCAATACCAGCCTTGTCATCAGCACTCCCTCGCCCATAGAGGCGACCGCTTCGCACAGTCGGCTCGTAGGCTGGACTCTCCCACTCTGATGCGAGCCCCGGCGGCTGGACGTCGTGGTGGGCGTAGAGCACCACCGTGGGCGCTCCTCCCTCAGGCTCGCGGCGGGCGATCACCGCGGGCGCTCCTCCACCGTGCCGGTAGACACCGATCTGGCTAAAAAGACCCGTCGACTCAAACAACTCCGCCACCCGATCCGCGCTGGCCTCCAGATGAGCGTGATCGAAACCATCCCACGATACGGAGGGAATCCGAATCAGGCCGGACAGATCAGCCACGATCTCGGGTGCTCCAGCAACGACGAGGTCGCGCAATTCTGAGATATCCGGCGCGGAGCTTTCCCCCTGTGACATGCGGGTAATCTTAGGGGAGCTTCCCGCACGAGATTGAGGTGACCTGTGGCCCAGACCCACGACGACGACTCCACTGAGACCGCCGCCGGCAAAGGCCGGCCAACGCCCAGGCGCAAAGATCGCGAGGCAGAGCACAAGAGGCCTCTGGTGACGAACAACCGTAAAGAAGCCCGCGTGAAACTGGCAGCAAGCCGTGAGAAGGCTCGCCTTGGCATGGCCAATGGTGAAGAACGCTTCCTTCCCCAGCGGGACAAGGGGCCCCAGAGAAAGTGGTCCAGGGACTACGTCGATGCTCGCTGGAACTTCGGCGAGTTTTTGATTCCCGTGATGTTCGCCGTCATCATCGCGACGTTTCTCCCCTCGCTCGAGGCTCAATTCATTGCGATTTCAGTCCTGTGGGGCTTCTTTATCCTGACGGTGCTCGACTCGATTTGGGTGGGCAACCGTGTTCGCAAGGGCCTGCGCCAGAAGTTCGGTGTCGACAGCGTTGAAAATGGTGTGCGCTGGTACTCGGCCATGCGTGCCCTGCAGATGCGAGGCCTGCGTCTTCCCAAGCCTCAGGTCAAGCGGGGCAAAAAGCCCAGCTAGGCCGCGGCGGCCTGCAATTCCTTCGTGACCTTCGCCGCAAACAGGGGGCCCCGATAGACAAAGCCGGTGTACGCCTGAACCAGTGTCGCGCCCGCGTCCAACCTTTCGGCGACGTCTTGCCCATCGAAGAGGCCACCGACGGAGATGACACACACTTCCCGCGGGAGAATCTGGCGCACCAAATCCAAGACCTCCAGCGAACGCTCGCGCAGTGGCGCACCCGAGAGACCGCCCTCGCCTAGCCTTGCGACGTCCTGGGGGGCAGCGATCAATCCGTCTCGCGAAATGGTCGTGTTGGTGGCGACAATGCCCGCAAGGTCAAGCTTCATGACGAGCTTGCAGACCGCGGCAATCGCCTTGGCACCCAAATCTGGCGCAATCTTCACCAGCACAGGGGTGCCTCCGGCTGCCGCTGTTACAGCTTTCAGCAGCGGGGTGAGTTCTTTTTCCTGCTGAAGTCCCCGCAAGCCCGGGGTGTTGGGGGAGCTGACGTTGACGACAAGGTAGTCAGCAAGAGGGGCCAGCAGCTTCGTGCTTGCCACGTAATCCGCGGTGGCATCGGCGATAGGGGTGACACGACTCTTCCCAATGTTGACCCCAATAATCGGCAAACCCCCGCCCTTTGCGCGGAGCGCGCGAAGCCTGGCTGCGACCACCTGCGCGCCGTCGTTGTTGAACCCCATGCGATTAATCAGAGCCTGATCATCAGGAAGCCGGAAAAGTCTGGGCTTGGGATTCCCGGTCTGCGGCAGGGCTGTGACGGTGCCCACCTCAACATGGTCAAACCCCAACGCATACATACCCCGAACCGCCATCGCGTTCTTATCAAAGCCCGCGGCAAGACCCACGGGTGAACCAAAAGACAGCCCGAGAGCACTCACCCGTTGCGAGGGGGCCGGAGCGGTCTTTCGGCGGAGGATGACCCTGAGTGGCCACGTGCCAGCAAGGGTAATCACCCGCATGCCCCACTCGTGCGTGAACTCAGGGTCCAAACGCTTCAACACCCGGAACAGAGCCTGATAAATCAAGCCTCGTCCTCCACCGGAGCGCTGGCACGCAACGCGCTGATTGCAGCGTCAAAATCGTCGAGTGAGTCGAAAGCTTGATAGACAGAGGCAAACCTGAGGTAGGCGACCTCATCCAGCTCACGGAGGGGCTCCAGAATCGATAACCCGATTTCATTGGCGTCCACCTGCGACGCACCCGTTTGGCGGATAGTTTCCTCGACCCGCTGGGCCAATTGTGCCAAGTCCTGGTCGGTTACCGGTCTGCCCTGACAGGCCTTTTTGACGCCTGCAGCGATTTTCTCTCGCGAGAAGGGTTCGGTCACACCACTGCGCTTGATCACACTCAAACTTGCTGTCTCCAGTGTTGAAAACCGCCGGCCACACTCCGGACATTGACGACGTCTACGGATAGACAGCCCGTCATCGCTGGTTCGTGAGTCGATGACCCGACTATCGGGGTGACGGCAAAAAGGGCAATACATGGTGGCCTAAGCCTATAGACAACAGGCCAGCTAGAGACCTTCTTCAAATCGTACTGTCACAGCCTCGCCGTGCGCGGGAAGGTTTTCGGCCTTCGCGAAAGTGACAATCTTGTCCGCGATATGGCCCAGCGCGGCCTTGTCATAATCAATGATTTGCTGACTACGGAGGAAGGTGGCGGGGGACAATCCAGAGCTGAAGCGACCAGCTCCCCCCGTGGGCAAGACGTGATTAGAGCCGGCGAGATAATCCCCGGCACTGACTGGCGTGTAATCGCCGACAAAAATCGCTCCCGCATCGGTCAGATTGCCCAGAATACTCTCGGGGTTCTCGACCATCACTTCGAGGTGTTCAGGAGCTAACGCGTTAGACATCATCACCGCGTGCTCAATCGAATCGACTACAAAGATCACCGACTGTTCCCCCTCCAGTGCAGCGCGAACCCGCGCTGCATGGTGGGTTGATTCAGCTCGGCGGTTGAGTGACTTCGTCACACGCTCAGCAAGCTCCATCGATGTCGTGATGAGTACCGCTGACGCCAACTCATCATGTTCTGCCTGAGAAACCAGATCCGCAGCCACATACTCGGGGTGGGCAGTGTCATCCGCGATAATGCAGATTTCGGTGGGGCCAGCCTCAGAGTCGATGCCAACAACGCCGTGAACCAGGCGCTTAGCGGTGGCAACGTAACGGTTGCCAGGTCCAGTAATCACCGATACCGGCCGCAATTCAATCTCGGGAACCCCATAGGCCAGTGCGGCAATAGCGCCCGCTCCCCCCATGGCGTAAACCTCAGTCACACCCAGCAGTGCGGCCGCGGCAGCAATGGTGGGGTGGATTTCTCCACCGCAGTCAGCTTGAGCTGGTGTCACCATGACAATCTCACGCACCCCGGCAGCCTGGGCCGCAACGACGTTCATAATCACGCTGGAGGGATACACGGCCTTCCCGCCGGGAACATAGACGCCAGCTCTCTGGACTGGAACCCAGCGGGTACGTACGCTACCTCCCGAGTGAAAATTCGTCTCCGATGACGACGGAATGCTGTCTTCTGACGCCACCCGCACGCGCCTGATCGACTCCTCCATGGCATCGCGAAGATCATCGTCTAGGTCACGCAGAGACTGCGTCAGATAATCCTCGCTCACAACCAACGAATGACCACTCACCTGGTCAAAACGTTGAGCTTGGCTCTCCAGGGCTTGCGCACCGCCAGTGGTGACCTCCGCCATGAGCTTGCTGACAATGGCAACGAGGTCTTCACCCTCCACAAAAACCCGCGGCACAAATCCCGGGGCGCTCTCGGGGGTGATGTTCACCTCGCGAAGGTCAGATATGCGAATCATGGCGCTTACATCGTAGTCGGAGGGTCAGAGAAAGAACCGTGGCGCTCTGGGCTTAAGCTAGGTGAAATGAGCGACTACAGCGAACTTTCCCCTTCTCAAATCTTTCTCGAGGCTTTCCGTCGTCACGGCGCTGGAATCTCGGTGGTCACCACACTCAAGAAGGACGGCTCCCCTACGGGTTTCACAGCCACTTCGTTGGCCTCCCTTTCAGCGGCGCCGCCACTGGCCACCTTCAACATGTCGCAGACAGCAAGTTCCTGGTCGACCATGAAAGTCGACCAAACGGTCATTATTCATATGCTCGGCACCAACAACCTCGACCTCGCGCACACGATGGCGGGCGAGGCCAGCGATCGTTTCGCTGGCGACCACTGGTCACCTGGCCCCGACGGTCTCCCACTTCTCACGGGAGTCTCGGCCTGGTTGCACGCAAAAATTGTCGACACCATGGAGGTCGAATTCAGCGCAACAGTTGCCGTACGAATTCTCGGTGGCAATGTCGGCCCGGTTAGCGATGCACTGGTTTACCAGGGCAAGGATTACCGGCGGGCATCCTCGCTCACCTAGAGCGCTCAATTAGGCGCTGAGACACTCGGAGCCAAGCAAGCTCTTGACTTCACCGATCAAGTCAATATTGACGGTGACTTTGCGTGGCAGCTCAAAAACCCGGGCGACGCCCGATTTCACCAGCCGAAGGCGAACCGCGGCGTGCCCTTCGTGGCGACCAAGGGCCTGATCCAGAGCGGTCAACACAGACACGGTGGCGAACTTCTCGGCAACGGTCAACGTCAGTGGCTCATCTGATGTGTCAGCAGTAATGGAGAGCGGAATCAGCTCGACCGCGTGCAGTCCAATGCCTTCATCGCGCTTCTGGATACGGCCGCGTAGCGCCACCACGCTGTCGTCAACCAGGTCTGATTGGTAGTTCTGGTAGGTCTTGCCGAGGAACATCACGGCGACTTCGCCACCGAAATCTTCGATAGTGACCTGCGCATAAGGATTGCCATTGGAGCGAGCAACACGATGATTCACACCCGTGATGAGTCCTGCAATGGTCAGAACTTCGCCATCGTCTTTGTCTGACGACAAGAGCTCGGCGATAGACAAATCAGCTTCGCGAGCCAGAGGGATCTCTAACCCAGCCAATGGGTGATCAGACACATAGAGCCCCAGCATCTCGCGCTCCAGGCTAAGGAGCTCTTTCCGTGGCCATTCAGGACGCTCAGGCACTCTCTGCGCGCTCGGCTCACCAGCGTCCTCCAGGAGGCTGTCAAAATCAAAACCTACGTCACCGTGCTCTTCGGCTTTCTTGCTCCGAATCGCGCCCTCCACAACGGACTCGTGAATCTCGAAGAGGGCCCGTCTGGTGTCTCCGAGCTGGTCGTAGGCGCCCGCCTTGATCAGCGATTCCACGGTGCGCTTGTTGAGGACAGTGGAGGGGACTTTCTTGACGAAATCATGAAACCCTACAAAGGCGCCCTGAGACTCCCGCGCGCTGCGGATAGCGTCCACCACCCCAACGCCAACATTGCGGATCGCGGCGAGGCCAAAGCGAATGTCTTCGCCCACCGCCGCAAACGTTGCAAACGACTCGTTCACATCAGGAGGGAGAACGTTAATGCCCATGCGCCGACACTCGTTGAGATAGATGGCGGACTTATCTTTCTGGTCACTAACACTGGTGAGCAGAGCGGCCATGTATTCCGCCGGGTAGTGAGCCTTGAGATAGGCCGTCCAGTACGAAATCATCCCGTAGGCGGCCGAGTGCGCCTTGTTGAAGGCGTAGTCAGAGAACGGAACCAACACTTCCCACAGGGTGCTCACCGCATCATCAGAGAAGCCATTAGCATTCATTCCGGCGCGGAATGCCTCGAACTGGATGTCGAGTTCTTCCTTTTTCTTCTTACCCATCGCGCGTCGCAACAAATCAGCTTGAGCGAGGGTGTATCCGGCAAGCTTCTGGGCAATTTCCATGACCTGCTCTTGATAAACGATCAAGCCGTACGTAGTTCCAAGAATCTGCTCCAGAGCTTCCGCCAGCTCAGGGTGCAGCGGAGTGATCCGCTGCGCCCCATTCTTTCGTAGGGCGTAATTAGTGTGGGAGTCAGCGCCCATGGGTCCTGGTCGATACAACGCGAGCACTGCGGAAATATCCTCGAAGCTGTCCGGTTTGAGCAGTCTCAGAAGGCTGCGCATCGGCCCACCATCGAGCTGGAACACTCCGAGGGTGTCCCCTCTGGCCAAGAGCGTGTAGGCCTCCGGGTCATCGAGGGTGAGCTCCTCAAGGACGGGCCGCTCCCCCTTGTTGGCCTCGATGTTGTCCAATGAGTCATCAATGATCGTGAGGTTTCGAAGTGACAGGAAGTCCATCTTGACCAACCCGAGTGCCTCAGCAGCGGGGAAATCAAACTGGGTGACAACCTGGCCATCTTGCTCGCGCTTCATGATGGGCACGATGTCGATGAGTGGTTCGCTGGACATAATGACGCCAGCCGCGTGAACACCCCACTGGCGTTTGAGGTTCTCAAGCCCTTGAGCGCGATCGAACACAATTTGCGCATCTCGATCGCTGTCCAGGACGGCGCGGAAGTCAGCGGCCTCTTTATAGCGCTCGTGTGACTTGTCGGTGATGCCAGAGAGCACCATTTCTTTGCCCATCACACCGGGTGGCATCAATTTGGTCAGTTTTTCACCCATCCCGTAGGGATAACCAAGAACACGCGCGGCATCCTTAAGGGCCTGTTTTGCCTTGATAGTTCCAAAGGTCACGATCTGGGCAACCCGCTCATCCCCGTACTTCTCGGTCACGTAGCGAATCACCTCGCCGCGGCGACGCTCATCAAAGTCAACGTCGAAGTCAGGCATCGAGACACGTTCGGGGTTCAAGAACCGCTCGAAAATGAGGCCGTGCTCCAGAGGGTCAAGCTCAGTGATGCGCATCGCGAATGCCGCCATCGACCCGGCACCCGATCCACGCCCGGGGCCCACGCGGATGCCATTGTTTTTTGCCCAGTTGATGAAGTCGGCAACCACGAGAAAGTAGCTGGCAAACCCCATCTGGATGATGACTCCGATTTCGTAATCGGCCTGAACTTTCACCCGGTCAGGGATGCCCTGAGGATAACGAATGGTGAGACCCCGGTGCACTTCCTTCTCAAAGAAGCTTGCCTCCGTTTCGCCCTCGGGGACAGGGAAGCGCGGCATGTAGTTGGCGCTCTCATCGAAGCTCACCGATGCGCGCTGGGCAATCAGCAACGTGTTGTCACTGGCCTCAGGAAACTCCGCGAACAGTTGGCGCATTTGCGCGGGGGTTTTGAGATAGAACTCGTCAGAGTCGAATTTGAAACGTTTGGGGTCGTCCAAGGTTGAACCCGACTGAACACACAGCAGTGCGGCGTGAGCGTCAGCATCAGCGGCAGTTGTGTAGTGGAGGTCATTGGTAGCGACCAAGGGCAAGCCCAAGTCCTTGGCTAGTCGCAGCAGATCCCCGATAACCCGCTTCTCTAGGCCAAGCCCGTGATCCATGATTTCGACGAAGTAGTTGTTTGCCCCAAATATGTCGCGGAATTCTGCGGCGGCTCGCACGGCCTCGTCGTACTGACCCAGGCGCAGCCTCGTCTGGACTTCACCGCTGGGGCACCCGGTCGTGGCGATGACGCCCGCGCTGTAGCGGGAAAGAAGCTCCCGATCCATCCGCGGTTTGAAGTAGTAGCCCTCGAGGGATGCCAGCGAGGACATCCGGAAAAGGTTGTGCATACCCTCCGTGGTCTCCGAGAGCATAGTGATGTGGGTATAGCTACCCGCTCCAGAAACATCGTCTTCCCCGCCGCCGCCCCATTGCACACGGGTCTTGTCGGTGCGGTGGGTTCCAGGCGTCAGGTAAGCCTCGATTCCAATGATGGGGTTTACCCCCGCAGCAGTTGCTTGCCGCCAAAACTCATAGGCACCAAACATGACTCCGTGGTCAGTGATGGCAACGCCGGGCATTTCTAGGCGGGCGACCTCGTCGATGAGCGCCGAAATCTTGGCCGCGCCATCGAGCATGGAGTACTCGGTGTGCACGTGGAGATGCGCGAAAGAGTCGCCAGCGGAACTCACCAACACCTCCTCGTAGACCTTGGACCTCTAGCGTAAACCGCGCCCGGACTGACCCCGAACGGCCGTTCCGGCGCCCTAGGCTCGAAGCCGATCTAGCGCGGTCTGCAGGTCCTCAGGGTATGTGCTGACAACGGTGATCTGCTTGTGGCTCACCGGATGAAGGAACGATAATTCCATGGCGTGGAGCCATTGGCGGTC
>JBIIFP010000049.1:0-9150 GCA_044237205.1 Pontimonas sp.
AAGGGTGGCGCTGACGCCTTCATGATTGAGACCTCTCAGGATCTCTTGCAAACCAAAGCAGCCATCAACGGCTGCAAAGTTGCCATGGCAGAACTGGGTATTCGACTGCCTCTGTTTGTTGAGGTGACCGTGGAAACCACGGGCACCATGTTGATGGGCTCAGAAATCAACGCAGCCCTCACAGCACTCGAGCCCCTAGAAATCGACATGATCGGATTGAATTGTGCGACGGGGCCCCAAGAGATGAGCGAGCACCTGCGCCAGCTCTCCCAGCACTCGACAATCCCGGTCATGGTGATGCCAAACGCTGGCCTTCCCGTCCTCACCGCAACCGGAGCCAGCTACCCGCTAGGACCCGAAGAACTCGCGACTGCTCACGAACAGTTCGTCAAAGAATTCGGCCTCTCACTGGTCGGCGGTTGCTGTGGAACAACACCTGCCCACATGAGCGCAGTCGTCAAGCGCCTCGGAGGAAAAGCCCCCGGCACCAGAGCCCCCCAGCCTGAACCCGGTGTTGCGAGCCTCTATCAACACGTGAGTTTGACCCAGGACAACACCTACCTGGCCATTGGCGAGCGCACCAATGCCAATGGCTCCAGGGCGTTCCGCGACGCCCTGCTCGAGGGACGGATTGATGACTGCGTCGAGATCGCTAAGAAGCAGGTGCGCGATGGTGCCCACCTGCTGGATGTGTGCGTCGACTACGTGGGCCGCGACGGCGTTGCCGACATTAAAGAAATCGTGACCAAACTGGCCAGCGCATCAACACTGCCGCTCGTGATTGATTCCACCGAGCCAGCTGTTATCAAAGCGGGAATGGAACTCATCGGTGGGCGCCCCGTTGTGAACTCCGTCAACTTTGAAGACGGTGATGGCCCGGGTTCCAGGTTCGCCACCGTCATGCCACTGGTCAAAGAACACGGGGCGGCGGTGATCGCGCTCACTATTGATGAAGAGGGTCAAGCGCGAACCGCGGCGGACAAAGTCCGCATCGCCAGCCGTCTGGTCGACACGCTGGTCGATGAGTGGGGTCTGCGGGTTGAGGACATCATTGTCGACACATTGACGTTCCCGATCGCGACGGGGCAAGAAGAAACCCGCCGAGATGCAATTGAAACCATCCAAGCAATCACGGAAATCACAGCTAAGTACCCCGGGCTTCACACCACCCTCGGCGTCTCCAACGTGTCCTTTGGTCTGAACCCGGCGTCTCGCATGGTGTTGAACTCGGTGTTCCTTCATGAAGCCACTGAGGCTGGCCTCGACACAGCCATCATCGATGCGGCGAAAATTGTGCCACTGGCGACCATCCCCGATGAGCAGCGCCAGGTCGCCCTCGATTTGATCTGGGACCGGCGCGAATACGACGCTGATGGCACTGTCACTTATGACCCACTGTCGCGAATGCTGGAAATCTTCGATGGCGTCGATTCTGCCGGGCTCAAGGACCAGCGCGCAGCCGAGCTCGCGGCACTTCCTGTGACGGAGCGCTTGGAGCGCCGCATCATCGACGGCGAAGCAAAAGGTCTCGAGGGGGACCTCGATCTCGCCCGCGACGGTGGGCTGAGCGCACTGGAAATCATTAACCAGCATCTTTTGGCTGGTATGCAGGTGGTGGGTCAACGATTTGCCAGCGGTGAAATGCAGTTGCCTTTCGTACTGCAGTCAGCAGAGGTCATGAAAGCCGCAGTGGCGCTGCTCGAGCCCCATATGGAAAAGACCACAGAAGCCGGCAAGGGCACCATGGTCCTCGCCACAGTTCGTGGCGATGTCCATGACATCGGTAAGAACCTTGTCGACATCATCTTGACCAACAATGGCTACGACGTCGTGAATATCGGCATCAAGCAGAGCATCAACGACATCATTGCCGCGGCTGAAGAACACAAGGCCGATGTCATCGGGATGAGTGGACTCTTGGTGAAATCCACTGTCGTGATGAAGGAAAACCTTGCAGAGCTGACCTCGCGCGGTCTTGCCGGTCGCTGGCCCATCATCTTGGGCGGTGCAGCCTTGACGCGGTCGTTTGTCGAAGAAGACCTGGCGGAGCTCTTCCCTGGCGTCGTTCGCTATGCGAAGGACGCCTTTGAGGGGCTTGATCTGATGAATCCGCTCGTTGCCATTGCGCGCGGGGCGCAACCTGATGAAGTCGGCCTTCCCCCTCTCAAGAAGCGCATCCACAAGAAGAGCCAGCTCATCGTTACCGAGCCCGAGAACATGCCAGCCCGGTCAGATGTTGCGTTCGACAATCCAGTTCCCACACCACCCTTCTGGGGAACCCGGATTGTCAAGGGCATGCCCTTGGCAGACTTTGCCGCTTTCCTGGATGAGCGGGCAACTTTCATGGGCCAATGGGGCCTCAAGCCCGGTCGCGGTGAAGGTGGAGCAACCTACGAAGAACTTGTTGCCACTGAAGGTAAACCCCGTCTTCGCTATTGGATGGATCGGCTGCTCTCGGAGAAAGTCATGGACCCAGCCGTTGTCTACGGCTACTTCCCCGTGGTCTCAGAAGGTGACGACGTAGTCGTCCTGCACCATGGCACCGATGACGCTGGGGTTCTAGGGGTTCCTGGGCTTCTCGCGCCAGATGGCGGTTCCGGAGGGGCTATGGGGACCGAACGTGCGCGCTTTAGCTTCCCTCGTCAGCGACGAGACCGGCATCTGTGTTTGGCCGACTTCGTAAAGTCACGCGAATCCGGCCAGGTGGACGTCATGGCGTTCCAATTGGTGACTGCCGGTGCCAACATCGACACTTTCGCCAGCGGTCTCTTCGCCGGTGATTCCTACCGCGACTACTTGGAACTCAACGGTCTTGCAATGCAGCTGACCGAGGCCCTGGCCGAATACTGGCACTCCCAAATTCGCGCGGAATGGGGCTTCGGCTCTGAAGACCCGGCGAATCTTGATGACATTCTGGGCGTCAAATATAGGGGGGCTAGGTTCTCGCTCGGTTACCCAGCGTGCCCGGAGATGGAAGACCGCAAGAAGGTGGTCGAACTTCTCAACCCCGGTCGAATCGGTGTGGTTCTCTCCGAGGAACTCCAGTTACACCCGGAGCAGTCCACCGACGCCTTCGTCTTCCACCACCCAGAGGCCAAGTACTTCTCGGTCTAGGCAGCCACTGGCAGGGGCCTGACATAGCCGCGCCTCAGCGCCTGAAGTGCTGGCTTGCCCACCAGGGCAAGCCCGACAACCGTCGTAATCGCCCGAACCGTATCCCACGTCAGCGTCGAGCTCGCGAGGCTATAGACCACAAAGCTCGTAATGTTCTCGAGGAAACCAGCGCCCTCAACAAATGAGACAGTGGTGCCGGGTCCCACAGCAATCGGCCAGAACCATAGATTCATAATCAATCCAAAAGCGTAGGACGCCAGCGCGCCGTAGACCATCAGCATCACGAGCTCTGTCGTCCGACTACGGGGGGTAACCACATCACCCAGGCGCGGCAAAAGACCGGCGCCGGCAGCTACCCACCCCACAGCAAACATCTGGAATGCCGTCCAGGGGCCAAACCCTCCCCAGACCAGGGAAGACAGCCCCACAGCAATGACTCCCACGATGAACCCAAGCCGTGCGCCGAGAATGCGACCGGCCAGAATCACGACAATAAAGACAAACTCGATCCCGCCAACCCCGACCGAGAGCACCCTGGCACCGGCCGCAAGAGCGGACAACACTGCAACGAGAGCCAACACCGATGTTGAGCGCAGGCTGCCATCAAGTGCGACGCTTGCCGTTACTACGACCACAGGCAGGCCTACAAGCGCAATCGTCATGCCAAGCCCTTCGGACACGAACAATGCTCCCCCCACTAAAGGCCATGCAAACAACACCAGCGCAATCGCGCTGGTGGCGACTAGTGCCAACCGTCCCATGAGTTCCTCTGGCGCCCGGAGAAGTCTCATGCAAGCACCTGCTTGACCAAGTCCTGAATGAGCCGACCAGCTTCCAGTCGAAGAACCCGGGAAGCAACAAGGCTCCCGGCATCTCGGTGATGGACCGCGATTACTACCGCTGTTCCGGTCTCGACCACGCAGCCAACCACCTCCGCAAACGCAGCTTCGGCCGCCTCATCAAGACCCCGTGTTGGCTCGTCGAGCAACACCACAGCAGGCTTGTGTGACATTTGCAGTGCGATGGCGAGGCACGCCTGCTGACCCCTGGAGAGGTCGCGCGGATGTGTTGTCCCCAGCGTCTTGCTCCCCTGCGGGAACAAAGAATCGAACGTCAGCGCTGTAAACCCATCTGGAACAGCTGCCACCTTGTCGGCAAGCGCCAATTCCTCGGCAACCGAGGAGCAGAGAAACAGCGAACTCGGTTCACTCGGGACCAGTGCGACGGCGGCCACACGTTCTTTGGCCGTGCGCTCAGTTAACGTCTGGGGATCGTGAGCTGCCCTGGTGTCCTGGCCGGTGGCGATCGCCTCGAGCAGGGTGGACTTACCCGCACCGTTATCCCCAGTGATGAGAAGGGTCTCCCCGCGGTGGACTTCGAGAGACACTGAATCTAGGACCGCGCGGTCCTCAAAGTCGACAGAGAGATCCTGGACGATCAGAACCCGCTCCGGCTCTGGCAACGCTGCCGGGGTCCGCAGCGGAAAACGAGGCGCGCTGGTAAACCGACCCGGCACGATTCCCTGGTCGCCGATCTGCCAGATGTCGAAACCAGAGGGAACTATGCCCTGGCGAGGGTGGTCTGTCATGACGATAGAGACGTCGGATGTAGCCGAATAAGCCTTCAGCACTGCCAGAAACACCGATCGATGGGTCTCGTCCAGGGCACTCAGTGGCTCATCAAGTAGCAGGAGAGTCGGCTTCGTCGCCAAGAGCACGCAGAGCGCCGCGAGCGCCGCTTCACCACTGGACAGAGTCGAAGGATCGCGATCCGCTAAATCGCGAAAACCGGCATCTTGGAGCACTGCGGAGGCTAAGTGTCGTGCGTCCACTCGTCGGTGGCCTCCAGCAATCAGCCCGAGGGCAACGTCATCGAGCACCCGGGAGGTCAAGAAAATGGCCAGCGGATCATGGGGTAGATACGCAAGGTCGCCTGCTGCAACCCCGAGATTAATTGTCCCCAAGGTAGCGGTCGCGCCCCTCAGTTCAAGAACGCCTGCGATGGCCTCGAGAAGTGTTGTCTTTCCCGAGCCCGTCGCGCCTGTGAAAAGAATCCTGGCTCCCGAAGAAACACGCCAGCTCACAGGCGTGGCCATTCGACCCGGAACCATGAACTCCTCCAAGTTCACTGGGTGACCGGGCTCAACCGAGCACTCCTGGCTCCGGATTCCGCGTGACTCGAGCGCTGCCGCTATTCCGAGTGCCTTTTCCAGCGTGAGCTCAAGGACCGACACCAGGCTTCTCACCCCGGGCTTTATACCTCTCAGGCGGCTAATTTCCCTCGCGCGGGTAGCACTCTGAATAATCGCCGGAAATGTCGAAACAGCCAGCCCTACGGCCAACACCAGCGAAGACCCAAAACGGAGCCGCGGAGCGATGACCACCAGTGCTCGAGGGTCAAAGACTGCGACTAGGGCTCCCGTGGCAATGATGATCAGAGCGAAAGGAACAGCGGATAGTGCCGCAAGCCCTATGCCCTCGAGCGTTACAGGGCCAAAGAGAGCGATGTGAGAAAAAGGCCCGGAGAGCTGAATTCGGGGGAGGCTCGGGAGATACGTGGCTCCGGTTCCGGCCCCACCAAAAACGACCCGGTACAGCACGCGAGCGAACACAAAAGCCAGGCCAGCAGCAAAGCTGACCAAGATTAGTGTTCGCGGTCGGTGCGCCATAGGACTTACTCGTCGGTGGGAGTGGGGGTTTCGCCGCCGGTGGAGAACACAAGCCCAAGAGTCTGGCCTGCCTCCACGGGCAGCGTTCCCACACCCTCTTCGGCATAGGCCCATTGTGCGCTCGGGTCAGATTTCACCCACAGAGCCCAGTAGCCAAAAGCTGGGGGCATATCGGCACACGTTTCGGTGTGGGGCTCTTCACCCTCGACAACAAAGGGTTCAGACGCCGAGGGCAGGTCGTTGACACGGCACACCACCTGGTCGCCATAGGTCGCTGTGCCCTCGATGTCGTAACCTGCAACGCTCAGTACATCGCGAGCAATGGCCGAGTCGCTCTCGAGATCGACGCACTCTGTGTCCCGATCCTCGGAGAGCAATCCAAAATTGACCACCACAGTGACCCCGGCACAGTCGTCCGGGTCCCCCAGGCTAAGGCCTGGGACAGCTGCGGAGCAGGCGCCAAGCGCCGCTACCAGGAGCGATGATGCGAGTAATCCGGTGAGCTTCATGTCCTACCCCTTGTCGTGTGGATGACGAAACCGGGGCTCCGGTAGCACCAGACTAGCGGTTTGCGTCTGAGTCCTGAAGGTGCTTCGGAGCCTTCGGGCGGCCCGGCCTCGTCAAGAGGATAAAGAGCGGAATAATCAACAAGCTCACGAGGTTGGAGGCGCCCCATTCGAGTGATTCCGTCGTGTACAAAGCCTCAGCTGGCAGTGCGCCGCCTTCATATCCGATGACGAGTGCGGCAAAGAGGTTGTTCGAGAGGTGGGCGCCGATTGCGACTTCCAGGGATCGATCCCGCACCGTCACCCAACCGAGTGCGAAGCCCACACTGAAGTAGCCAAAGAAGGCGCCGACGATGTCCCCGGCGGCCTCGGGGTTCAGCAAGTGTGGAAGGGAGAACAACGCGCCGCTTAGGACAGACAGCCACAGAATGTTGCCACTACCTCGTGCGGCCCACTGAATAACCCATCCCCTGAAGAACAGCTCCTCCGAGGTTGTTTGAATGGGCAACAACAACAGGGCGATGATGAGGTACGGCAGGAAGGTCACTGGATCGAAAGAGAAACTGTAGTCCTCAGACCCGCCCGCTACAGAAATGAAGGCTGGGCCCCCGACCAAAATGATCCAGACCCAAAATCCCATGGCCACTCGCCACCATCGGAACTCGCTAATCGTGGAGAACAAGTAGCGCACCTTGATGCCGAGGATTAAGCGGTAGGCAATCAGGGTGGCAAGAAAGAGCGGAACGAAGGTAATCAGTGCGAAGAACAAGTACCCCCAGGAGGGCATTGCTCCCAGGATGTCCTCGGTCGTGAACAGTGCAAGTGGGTCCACCCCTGTATAGGGCAACAGGGCAAGGCCGAGAAGACTCCCGCCGACTAACCACGCGACCAAAATGAACACCGTGCCCACAATCCAGCGCCATGGTCTGACGGGTCGCGGGGTTGTATAAGGGGGCAAAGAGCTACCGAAGGGGTTTCGCACCCCTCCATCATCACAAACGAGCCTGTGTACGTGGTGGACATTTCATTACTGGTCACCGCGCCCCACCGATATAGGTGAGAATGGAGTTTCTTGCCCCAAGGAGCCCTCCCTCGCCCATGAGTGATATTCGAGACGATACGCGTGCGGGGTTTGCCGAAATCTTCGGCTATGAAGCCCACGGCCTCTGGTCGGCACCCGGCAAGCTCAGTCTTCTAGGAGATGATTCTGACTACGCCGAAGGCCACGTGCTCTCGATTGCGATTGACCGCAGGACCGTCGTTGCCGCAGGTGTTCGCAAAGACCGGAAACTCCGTGTAGCCAGTACCGAAGCTGATGAGATTGCTGAAATTTCACTCGATAACCTCGAGCCCGATGAGGTTCACGGCTGGGCCGCATACCCGCTTGGGGTCGCGTGGGCACTAGGCCAAGTTGGGGCAGACCTCTCTGCTGTTCCCGGTCTCGATATTTTTGTCGATTCTGATGTCCCAGTCGGGGTGGGCCTTGGCTCTTCCGCCGCTCTCGAAACCGCGGTCGCCGTGGCACTGAATGACGCCTGGCAGCTCTCACTGGACACCCTCGGATTGGCTCGCGTTTGCCAGAAGGCCGAAAAGTCCGTCGTGGGGCGTGTGACCGGCCTTGCGGACCACATCCCTACCCTCATCGCTGAAGATGACCATGCAGTTCTCTTTGATAGTCGTTCGCTGGATAGCGACCAAATCAAACTGGGTTTTCTTGATCACGGGCTGGTAATTGTCGTGATGGACACCGGGGTCGAGCGCGCCACAGACATCTCGACGGAGCGCTTCTCCGAAAGAGAAGCGGCAGTTGACCTTCTTGATATCCCCTCGCTGCGAGACATGGCACCTAAGCGCTTGCCTGAGTTTCGGAAAGCGCTCTCGGCTAGCGTCTACCGCAGAGCAGAGCACGTAGTGAACGAGAACCAGAGGGTTCTTGATGTAGCGAGAACGCTGCGGAACGAGGGGCCCCAGTCGATTGGTGACATCATCTCTGCATCCCAGGCTTCCCTGCGTGACGACTATGACGCATCGGGCCCAGAAATCGACCTCGCTATCGATACAGCTCTCGCGAACGGGGCACTAGGGGCACGCATGATTGGCCTGGGCAACTCAGGAACGCTCTATGCCCTGGTCCACGAGAGCGATGTTTCGCTACTGCAGGTTGCCCTCGATGGAGCTTTTTCCGAACACGGGGTGCAAGCACCTGCTACCTACATCGTGAGACCCTCACGCGGGGCCGTGAAGCACTAACTAGAGCTTCAACACGCTCCCCGTGTGTGACGTGGAGCGATACGCCTGATTCGCATCATCAGAGAGCTTCGTTCCATAGCTCGGGACCATTCCGCGGAGCGTCTTCGACCACCCACCGAGGCGCTCGGGGAAACATCGCTCCAGCACATCAATCATGATGGCGGCTGCGGTGGAAGCCCCCGGCGATGCGCCAAGCAAACCGGCAATAGAACCATCTGCGCTGGTGACGACCTCAGTGCCAAACTGCAAAACCCCGACCTTCTTCCGGTCTGGCTTAATCACCTGGACCCGCTGGCCAGCAGTGAGTTCATACCAATCATCGGGATCGGCCGAGGGATAAAAATCCCACAAGGCTTGGAGCCGCTTCCCCCGGGAGGCAAATACTTCGCTCACGAGATACCGGAGGAGCGAGAAGTTGCCAAGTCCAACCGCCAGCATGGGGCCAATGTTGTGAAGACGAAGAGACGCAAACAGGTCAGTAACCGACCCGTTTTTCAAGAACTTGGGCGTAAAGCCCGCGTAGGGGCCAAAGAGCAAACTGGTGTTGCCCTCCACGACCCGCGTATCGAGGTGGGGCACAGACATGGGTGGGGCCCCCACACTGGCTTTGCC
>JBIIFP010000014.1:0-29362 GCA_044237205.1 Pontimonas sp.
GAATCTCCTGTGCGTGCCATGAGAAAGCCTTCCTCCATGCAATCTGGACCCTTCGGAGTTTACCTCTCAGGGCCCAAGCGCTTCGGACATTCCACAGGTAACGCGCGGTGTGGCGCCAGCTAGCATGGGAGCACTATGACGCGCATTCGCAGGCAATCCAGTGCACCTCGCTGGATGGTGGCCCTCATCGCGGCTGCGCTGTCGCTGGGTTTCCCAGCTTCTGCCTTTGCCCACAACGCCGTCGAAGATCGCGACCCCGCCGCCGATTCGCTCGTGACAACAAGCCCTGTCACGGTGTCGATATCCACCAATGACAACTTCCTCGACACTGGCGATGCCACGCGCGGTTTTGCGATTGTGGCGCGAGATGCTGCTGGCCTCTACTACGGGGATGGATGCGTGAGCATCATCGAGGCCACCATGAGTGCGACCGTTGAGCTTGGCGAGGGCGGCACCTACAGCGTTCTCTACCAGTTCGTCTCAGCCGATGGTCACACGCTCCAAGACAGTTACACCGTTGTCTTCGAACCCCCACCAGACCACGTCCCGGCTGCGGGGCTCAGTACGGCCCCCGTGTGTGGCGACACAACCGAGGAGCTCCCGAGGGAGCAGGCTACGCCCGAGGTAATCGCCCCCGCGGAGACGCTCCCCATCGTTGCCGATGGCTCAGTGTCACTCATACCGACGGTTGCCGGAGTCATTGTGCTGATCATCGTGCTGATTGGCCTTGGCGTTTCCGGCCTGCGGAAACGCCAAGCGAAAAGCTGACTAAGCGACGACAGCTTCTGGGCCCTTGAGGGCCTGGCCGACAGCAGCAGACTTCCTCGAGGAGAGAACCTGGTCAATCAGTCCGTACTCGAGGGCTTCGGCAGCGGTGAGAATCTTGTCGCGATCAATATCGCGGTTGACCTCTTCAGGCGACTTCGTCGAGTGCTTGGAGAGCGTCTCTTCCAACCATTCACGAAGTCTGGCAATTTCCTTGGCCTGAATCTCAATGTCCGAAGCCTGACCGCGGCCCGCTTCGCCCATCATCGGCTGGTGGATAAGAATTCGAGCGTTCGGCAGAGCCAAGCGCTTACCCGGCTCCCCACCTGCGAGGATGACAGCCGCGGCAGAGGCAGCCTGGCCAAGAACCACGGTCTGAATCTGAGGGCGAACATATTGCATCGTGTCGTAGATAGCTGTCATGGCAGTGAACGAGCCACCGGGAGAGTTGATATACATCACGATGTCACGGTCAGGATCCTGGCTTTCCAAAACCAGCAACTGAGCCATGACGTCATCGGCTGATGCGTCGTCCACCTGAACACCCAGGAAAACGATGCGGTCCTCAAAAAGCTTGGCATAGGGGTCTTGGCGCTTGAAGCCGTAGCTGGTGCGCTCTTCGAAGGTTGGCAGGATGTAGCGCGACTCGGGCATAGCAAGTGACGCCTTGTGCTCTGGGAGTGTGTTCATGAGATAGTCCCCGTCTACTTCTTCTTGCTCTGCTCGGTTCCACCGCCACCGACAACGTCGGTTGCAGAGGAGCGAATGTGATCGACGAATCCATAGGCCAACGCCTCATCAGCGGTGAACCAGCGGTCGCGGTCACCATCGGACATGATCTGGTCAACGGTTTTGCCCGTGGCCTCGGCAGTGATCTGCGCCAAGCGCTTCTTCATGTCGTTGATGAGGTGAGCTTGGGTTTGAATGTCGCTCGCGGTTCCACCAAAACCACCGTGGGGCTGATGCAAAAGCACGCGGGCGTTCGGGGTGATGTAGCGCTTGCCCTTGGTACCAGCGGTCAAGAGCAACTGCCCCATCGAGGCAGCCATACCAATGCCGACCGTCACAATATCGTTGGGAACAAACTGCATGGTGTCGTAGATCGCCATACCCGCGGTTATGGAACCACCGGGAGAGTTGATGTAGAGGTAGATGTCGCGCTCGGCGTCTTCAGCAGCGAGGAGCAAGAGCTTGGCCGCAATTTCGTTGGCGTTATCGTCACGAACTTCGGACCCCAACCAGATAATGCGGTCTTTAAGCAACCGGTCAAAGACATTAGGTTGCATCATCGTTTCTGCCATGGACACAGTTTTGTTCTCCTCACGAACATCCTGAAGCGGACTACCACCGACCCTACCGGGCACCAACCCGTGGAACCGGCAGTGTTCGCCCTCGGCAGAGTGTCGCGTTAGTGCTTGTGGTCGTGGTCGTGATCGTCGTGGTTGTCAGCGACAGCCTGAGCCACGGCCTGCTCAACAGGATCAGTGGCCTGGCGAGTGAAATCGCTCAAGTCCACCTTCTTGCCCTTGGTGTCGGAAACCTTCACGCCGGCAAGCGCGACGGAGAGCGACTTAGACCTGGCAACCTCGCCCACCATGGAGGGAATCTGGTTGTTGCTATCCAGGTTCTGAATGAATTCGCTGGGGTCCATTCCATACTGCGACGCAGACTGGATGAGGTACTGACTCAGTTCGTCCTGAGATACCTGGACTTCTAACTTCTCCACGAGTGCGTCCAAAAGAATCTGGGTCTTCAGCGACTTCTCAGTTGACTCGATTACCTCTGCGCGGTGCTTGTCATCGTCAAGCTTGCCCTCTTGCTCAAGGTGGCGGTTAACCTCGTCATCAATAACTCCCTGTGGCAGCGCGATGGTGACATCGTCCAGGAGCTTCTCGACGAGCTTGTTCCTGGCCTGCTGAGCCTGCCCGAAGACACCCTTGCGTTGAACCTGGGCCTTCATGTCCTCGCGGAGTTCGGCGATGGTGTCGAACTGGCTGGAGATCTGAGCGAACTCGTCGTCAGCGTCGGGTAGTTCGCGCTCTTTCACGGCCAGCACAGTGATCTCAATTAGTGCGGTCTCTCCCACCCGGTCTCCACCGAGCAACTTGGACTCAAACGTGGTGGTCTCCCCAGCAGTCAGGGTGTCCAACGCTTCATCGATGCCATCAATCAGCTGACCTGAACCAACTTCGTAGCTAATGGAGTTGGCGGAATCAATCGTGCTGTCACCAATTTTTGCGACCAGGTCAACTTGAACAAAGTCGCCGGTCTTGATCGGACGGTCAACGCTCACCAGCGTGCCAAAGCGAGCGCGAAGGCCATCGAGCTCAGCCTCGACCTCCTCTTTGCTGACGGTAATCGGGTCAACCTCGAGGGAGTACTTGGTGTGATCCGGAACCTTGAATTCCGGACGGGTATCAACCTCAACAACGACCACGAGATCACCGGAGAAATCCTTGTCACTAGGCCACTGGGTGACATCAGCGTCGGGCCGGCCGAGGGTGCGAACCTTCTGTTCGGCAACAGCGAGCTGGAAGAAACGGTCAAGTCCCTCACCTACAGCATGGTTCAGTACCTCGCCTTTGCCGACCCTCTGATCAATCAGGGTGGGGGGCACCTTGCCCTTACGGAAGCCTGGGATGTTAACCTGCTCGGCGATGTGCTGGTAGGCGTGGTCGAGGCTTGGCTTGAGCTCCTCCGGGGTGACCGTGATAGTCAGGCGAACGCGGGTGGGGCCAAGCGCTTCTTGTGTCGTTGTGGGCACGGCATTTTCTCCAACTAGTTTTCCTTGTGTGTCTTTCCGTCGGGGCGACAGGATTCGAACCTGCGACTTCCCGCTCCCAAAGCGGGCGCTCTACCAAACTGAGCTACGCCCCGAAAAGATAAGAGTTGATCGCCATCCGGGCGCAGTACACGGCCAAGCCCAGGCGAACAGCCTCTGGAAGTCTAGCCGGTGTCATCGCACTGGAAGTACGAATCGAAGTGCATGCAGTACCATCGTTGACGGTGGCACCCTCCGGGGATGTAGCTCAATGGTAGAGCCTCAGTCTTCCAAACTGATGGTGCGGGTTCGATCCCCGTCATCCCCTCCAGTTATGAACTAGACCTGTGCGTCACAACGCCCTGCGAGATCGTCATCCACACGGGCATATTCCGCACTGCGTCACTGGCAGCCGCTGCATGAGAACCGCAGGCGTCGACGAGCCACCGCGGATCAGCATCAAGAATCACGAGGTCTGCCGGCTGCCCTGGGGCAACCGTGTTTCTCACGGAGAAACTAATCGCTTCATCGAGGGTCAAGGACTGCTCAGGGTGCCAGGGCTCCCGGCCGTCCCTGGTTCGGGTAATCGCCGCCGCAATCGACACCCAGGGATCCAGGGGCGCAACTGGCGCATCAGACCCAAGGATCAACTGAGCACCGCTATCCACCAAACGGCGAAGCGCAAAAGCCCGATCCGCTCGATCGGCCCAATAGACGTCGGTCACATCGCGGTCATCAACCGCGTGCTCCGGCTGAACGCTCGCAATCACACCGAGCTCGGCGAAGCGAGCGAAGTCATCATCACGCACCAGCTGTGCATGTTCAATGCGTCCGCCAAGACCGTTGGCCGCCATCACCTCCAAGATGAGTCGGTTTGCCTCATCGCCAATCGCGTGAACGGCGAGGGAGAACCCTGACTGGTGAGCTCTCACGAGGAGGCGCTCGATCTCTGCCACATCAAAGTTCATGGCACCCCGAACATCGCCCTCAACACCCAGGTAGGGCTCAACGCAGTGCGCGGTTCTGGTGTTCAGCGACCCGTCGGTGATGATCTTGAACGGGCCCATAGAGATACCAGGTGCTAGTTCATAACCGGTGTGCAATCCCTCAGCGATGGCACGCTCGAGGTGCTCGGGATAGACCCCCGCTTCAACCCGGAGCGGGTAGCGGCCCTCAACGCCGGCGGCCCGCCTGCTCCACACCACTGAGTTGTAGGCCATATCTAAATCGACGATTCCCACCACGCCTCTGGCCGCAGCGGCGTGAGCGGCTTCCAACGTCCAGGAGTCGAGAGTGTTGTCATCTACTGACCCCACCGCGACGGTGAGATCAAAACACTCCTGCTCGCTCAGCGAGCCATCGACGTCGTGGCCGGTGACGGTGAACGCCCTCAGCGTTGCCGTGTTGACCCAGCACGAGTGCACATCAACCGAGAGCAGTAAGACCGGGACATCTCCGGTCACCGAATCCAACAGCGCCGTTGATTTCTGATCAGTCCACAAACCATCCCGGTAGCCGGCGCCGATAAGGACCGCACCACCCGCCGTGTGAGCTCGCTCGCGCACCGCTTCGCCGATAATGGCCGCAGCTTCTGCAGCAGAGCTGGCTGGCGAGAGATCTACCCAGCGGCGACGTTGCGCCCACAATCCACAGTGCACGTGCTCATCCCACAGGCCTGGCATCACCACGCGTGAATCGGCGTCAATGACCTCGTGACCTGTGGTGTCAAGCGACCCGGTGGGGCCCACCGCCACAATGGCGTCACTCTCCAGGGCGATATCCATCAGGGTGCGATCGGGTCCGCCATAGATTTTCGCGTGGGTGATAATCATGATTCCTCGTTCACACTCGATTTAGGAGGCCTGGCAGGCCGGGCAGAAGTAGAGCTTTCTGGCAGCCATGACGTCCATAGCTACAACACTTCCACACACGCGACACTCTTGGCCTTCGCGCTTATAGACCCAGTGGCGATTCTGTGGGGAGCGCAGCGCCATTTTTCTCTCGCTCGGGCTCAGATCATCCCTGGTGAGCATGACTCCGGTGGCAATGCCATCACGGAGCAGCACGCCCCAGTCTTTCCAGAGCGCGGAGGCCAGCTCGGGAGAATGCGAGGATGCCGGCCGATAAGGATCTAACCGATGGCGAAACAAAATTTCTGCCCTATACACGTTGCCGATTCCAGCGACCACGGACTGGTCCATCAGCGCAAGGCCAATCGGGCGTTTGGTGGAGAGCAATCGCTGCGTAAAGATTTTCTGGCCTCTGGTTCCGGTGGTGACCAGTGGATCGGGACCGAGTCGATCTCGATGCGCGTCTGCCTGTTCGCGCGTGATCACCTCACAGGCCGTGGGCCCGCGAAGATCTGCCACGACGTCCTCGGCCACGAGCCTCAGGCGAACCTGGCCGACGGGAAGTGGCGGGAAAATATCCGGTGCATCGCGGTCACCTTCGGACTCACCAAACCGCCGCGCCCTGGACCTGGGCGCACCGAGAGAGGTGAGGACCTGGGCGGCCGGGGAATTATCGGGATGTGTTGCCACATCCCAAGCGCCATAGATTCCCAAGTGCACCCGGACGACGAGATCGTTGTCGAGGTCGATGAATAGCTGCTTGCCCACCGCATCAACCGCAACGACGGTACGCCCGGAGATGCTCGATGCCCCGTCGCTGAAGCGGCCCTGAGGTGATGTCGCCTCAATGGTGCGCCCCACAAAAAGGGCATCAAAAAGCCTGGCGACCCTATGAACGGTGTGGCCTTCTGGCATCGCTGTTTATGAGCCGATGCTAAAGCCGCTGATTGCCCCTGTGTTTTCGTATTCGGCAATCTGGGCGATGCGGCGAATGTGCCGCTCGTCACCGCTAAAGGGGGTACGAATGAAAGTGTCGATGAAGAGCAGCGCTTCGTCAATGCTGTGCTGGCGTGCGCCGATAGCCGCGATATTGGCATTGTTGTGTTCACGTGCCAACACGGCAGTGTTTACGCTCCAGATCAAAGCCGCCCTGGCGCCTGGCACCTTGTTGGCAGCGATCTGCTCGCCATTGCCTGAGCCACCAAAAACCATTCCGAGGGCTTCGATGCCAGCGACTTGGTCAGTGACAACGCCCCTGGCTGCAGCGACACAGAAACTCGGGTAATCATCTACCGAGTCGTACTCAACGGGTCCGTGGTCGACCACTTCGTGGCCCTCGTGGCCCAAATGGTCGACTAAATCGCGACTAAACTCGAGGCCAGCATGGTCGGTGGCAATGTGAATTCGCATGTTCAGAGTCTAAATCCATAGGCTGGCAGAGATAATCGACAACAATTTAGTTCCCGGGCAAACAAAAGTCGGGTTTTTGCCCTATTATTATGAAGTCCTATGCCGAGGAGCCTAGTGTGAACATTCCAGATTTCCGTCGGGCCGTACGCGGTTACGACACCAACGATGTTGAGCGTTTTGTTCGCGAGCTCACTGACCGTCTTGAGCGCCTAGAAAACGAGCGCGCAGAGAACGCTCGCACTGTTCAGCGCCTTTCTCGCGAGGCCGCCGACGCCAGCGATCGTGCCGCACGCGCTAAGCCAAGTTTCTCTGAGTTGGGTACTGCCTTCGAGGAGACCCTGCGTCTAGCTGAAGAGCAGTCCAAGAAGATCACTCAAGAGGCAGCAGCTGAAGCTGCCGAGGTTCTCGGAAATGCCCGTAGTGAAGCAACTCGCGTTCGTGAATCAGCCGCGAAGGAGTCCCGCAAAATCCTCTCCGAAGCACAGCGCGCGTCGGAGGAATTGCGCCTCGAGACTGAGCGTGAAACTGCACAGCTACGTCAGCAGGCTGCCGATGAAATCGCCAAGGCCACCAACACCCGCACCCGCGCCGAGCGTGCCGCTGCGACCATGATTAGCCAGGCTGAAAAGCAGGTGTCTGAAATCAAGGCCGAGGCATCGCGCCAGGTTGAGCAGGTTAAGCGTGAAGCATCCGAACTCCTCCACGCGGCCCAAGAACGCGCCGTTGCGACCGACACCAGCATTCGCCAGCAAATCGACGAGGCGGAACGAGCTCGTGCGGCTATCCACGAAGAGGCAGACAACTACGCCCAGAAGGCCTATCAACAGGCTGATGAGCACGTCGAAAACGCAGCCAAGCGCGCTGCGGACCTAGGCCAAGAAGCAGACACGGTTCTGGAAACGGCACACCGTCGCGCAGACGAACTCACCAAGGAAGCCCGCTCGTACGCTGAACGTCTGATTTCCGAGACGGTCCAGCGCTCCCGCGCCATTGCCAGGGACACCGAAGAGCTGGTGGGCACCATGCTCTCCGACACCGAAAGCCAACTCAGCGATGCTCGTCGTCAGCAGGGTTATCTGAATGACTACCTCCAGCGCATGCGTCAGGCCGCTACCGAGGTCGACATGGAGATCACGAATATCCAGCCCCCCAAGCTGATGGCAGAAACCAAGCCCATCACCAAGGGCGGAGGGGAAGCGGAAGAGCTTCCCGAAGAGGTAGCCGTGACCATCGACGCCGAGACTAAGCGCGCTTAGTACTCCGCCTCACCCGGCACCAAGCCACGCCCTAGGCTAGAAGGCCAGAGTGTTCTGTCATCCACGGGGCCCTCGCCCCACGCTTTGCCTAGGAGCTCATGGTGCCCGGTGAAAATCTGACTCGCGATGAGGCGACCACCCGGTCCAGCCTTCTCCACGTCGAGAGCTACCTGATCGACATTGACCTGCGCGAGGTTGCAAGCTCCCCCACCTTCATCACCACCACAGAGGTGACCTTCCAGGCAAGTTCTGGCGCATCGAGCTTTATCGACATCATTGCCGAGGTAGTCCACAAGGTCGGCCTCAATGGAAGCTCCTTAGACCCCTCCGCGGTGTTTGCCGATTCGCGAATCTTGCTGCCGAATCTCGAGGAATGGAACACCCTCGTTATTGTCTCGGAGCACAAGTACACAAACAGCGGCGAGGGGCTACACCGGTTTGTTGACCCCGTCGATGGCGAGGTCTACCTCTATACGCAATTCGAGGTTCCAGACTCGAGGCGAGTCTTCCCTGTCTTTGAGCAGCCGGACCTCAAAGCCACCTTCCAGTTCACTGTTCACGCACCAGCCGCCTGGCAGGTTGTCTCGAACCAACCGAGCCCGGCTCCCGAAGTTGAGGGAGCCTCCGCCACCTGGGTTTTCTCCCCCACTCCACGAATCCCCTCGTACATCACAGCCCTTGTTGCCGGCCCCTACACCGTGGTTCGCGACGAGTTGGTCAGCTCAAGTGGCGCGACAATTCCTTTGGGCCTCTATGCGAGAGCGTCGTTGTCAGAATTTCTCGACACCGACTACATCTTCGACATCACCAAGAAGGGCTTCGCCTACTTCGAGGAAAAGTTCGGAGTTGCTTACCCCTTCCAGAAGTATGACCAGCTCTTTGTCCCAGAATTCAACGCCGGTGCCATGGAAAACGCGGGGGCAGTCACCTTCACGGAGACCTACGTGTTCCGCTCCCAGGTCTCCGACGCTGTTCGTGAGCGCCGAGTGGTGACCATCCTGCACGAGCTCGCCCACATGTGGTTTGGCGACTTGGTGACCATGCGCTGGTGGAACGATCTCTGGCTCAACGAATCCTTCGCGGAGTGGGCGTCCACTATCGCCACCGCCGAGGCGACAGAGTGGACCCACGCATGGACCACGTTCCACGCCATGGAAAAGAGTTGGGCATATAGGCAAGACCAATTGCCCTCGACCCACCCAATCGTGGCAAACATCCGCGACATAGAAGATGTCCAAGTCAACTTCGATGGAATCACCTACGCCAAGGGGGGGTCCGTCCTCAAGCAGTTGGTCGCCTGGGTCGGCGAAGAAGCCTTCTTCGCCGGCGTTCACAACTACTTCGTTAAGCACCAGTGGGGCAATGCTGTTCTCGCAGATTTGTTGAGCGAGCTCGAAGCGACCAGTGGACGAGAGCTTGGGCAGTGGAGCTCGGTATGGCTGGAAACCGCCGGGGTTAACACCATGATTCCCCGAATTGACGTTGATGATCGGGGCGTCATAACCCACGCCCAGCTGCTGCAAAGCGCCCCAGCGGAATGGCCAACACTCAGACCACACCGCCTAGCGGTTGGCCTCTATAGCGCAGACAAAGACGGCGTGACCAGGCGCCACCACCGCATCGAACTCGACGCGGATGGCGCAACAACAACCATGACCGAGCTTGTCGGGTTGCCACGACCGGACCTCATCCTCATCAACGATGACGACCTGGCCTACACAAAGATTCGCCTGGACCCTCAATCGCAGGCCTTTGCGATCAAGAATCTCTCGGCAATCGAGGATCCGCTCGCTCGCGCACTGGTCTGGGGAAGCATGTGGGATTCGACCAGGGACGCAGAGATCCCACCCCAGGACTTCGTCGATCTGGTGTTAGGAAACGTTGGCCTGGAAACCGAGAGCACGACGGTGCGCACCGCACTCGGCCAGTTAGCCATGGTGGTCCGCAACTATGTAGCGCCGCCCAGGCGTGCCAGCGCGCTAGCCGATGCGGGAAGCGCCATCTGGTCGTTGGCGCAGAGTGCCAATGCCGGCAGCGACAGTCAGTTCCAGCTAGTCAAAGCGTTCTGCAGTCTCGCCAGCACAGATGAACACCGTCGACTGTTGCAGGCTCTGCGCGGCGGGACAAAGACCCTCCCAGGCCTTGCCATCGACACCGACCTGGAGTGGGAGCTGTTGGCGGGACTCGCGCTGTGCGGTGGGGCAACGCCATCCGACATCGACGCGGCGCTCGCCACCGACAACACCTCCAATGGCCAGCAAGCCTCAGCGCGGGCACAGTCACTTCTGCCCGGGGCGGAATCTAAGCGTGCGGTCTTCGACCGCCTCACCGGTGATACCGATATCCCGAACGCCATCGTGCGCTCGCTCACACTGGGCTATGACCTGGTCAATGACCAGCGAGACCTCGAAGGATTAGTTGAGCCGTACTTCGCCATGCTGGAGAAGATTTGGGCGGAGCGGACCTACAAAATTGCCGAATACATCGTCGAGGGCCTCTATCCGAGCTCGCTCGTGAGCGACGCACTCGTCGCGGCAAGCGAAGAATGGCTGGCAACACACCCGAACATTCCGGCCCTCCGACGCATCGTGGAGGAAAACCTTGCCGGGGTGAAGCGGGCGCTGAGCGTTCAAGCTCGCGATTCTGGCGCAACACCGGCGTAGCATGGGGGCATGGATCTGGAAGAGTTCTGGTCGTGGCTTGTTGAGGCAGCTGCCACCTACGCGACGTTCTTCCGGGTTGTCGGAGTAATTGCGGCGGGCTTTATCGCCCGAATCTTTATCCGCATTGTCATCAAACGAGTCGTACACCAGGTTGTCACCGGAGTTAAAAAGGCTCACAACGTCGATGAGACCAGAGAGCTCACCGCCAGCCCAGTCGAAGCACTGCGCGCGGTCCAAAGAACCCGGACACTGGGTTCAGTATTCAACAACACGACCACGTGGATTATTGTCTCTGTCGTCATCATTCTGGTTCTCAGCGAGCTCGGTTTCTCGGTCACGGCGTTGGTCGCCAGTGCTGGCATCATCGGAGCGGCGCTCGGATTTGGCGCGCAAAGCATCGTCAAAGACGTCCTGAACGGCTTGTTTATGGTCTTTGAAGACCAGCTCGGAGTGGGAGACGTTGTGGACTTAGGCGTTGCCTCGGGAGTCGTCGAGCGGGTGGGCATCCGAATCACTGAGATTCGAGATGTCTCGGGAACTCTCTGGTATGTCCGCAACGGTGAAATCTTGCGCGTGGGCAATCAAACGCAGGACTGGTCTCGAGTGATCATGGACCTTCCTGTTCCCTACCAGTCCAACATCGATGAGATCCAACACCTCCTACTGGAAACCGCAAAAGCGTTTGCCCACTCCCCTCAGTGGAAGCGCAAAGTCATCGAAGAGCCTGAAGTGTGGGGTGTTCAGTCTCTCTCCGCCGAGGCAATTACCCTTCGCCTGGTGTTGAAAGTTCGAGCCGGAGAACAGTGGGATGCGCAGCGCGCTCTGTATCGCGTTGTGAAGGATGCTCTCGACAAGCGGGACGTAGATATTCCGGCCCTAAATCGCATGGTCGTCGACAACACGGACGCTAATCGTTATGGTCAAAGGCGTGTGAGCGATGAGGCGCGGCCCAAGACCACCGACGCCAAGGATGCTACCCCCTAAAACATGGCCGACCTCCCCAGCACTTCTGCGTTGTTCGACCGGATCGGCGGCTCCGCCACCTTTGACGCGCTCGTAGGGAAGTTTTACGAGGGCATCCGCGAGGACGAACGACTTCGCCCGATGTATCCAGAGGGCGACCTAGAGGGTGCCATCTGGAGGCTGTCGAGTTTTCTGCAGCAATACTTTGGCGGGCCCACCAACTACAGCGATGAGCGCGGCCATCCGCGCCTGCGCATGCGCCACGCTGCCTTTCATGTCAATCAAGATGCCAAAGAGCGATGGCTCTCCCACATGCGCCGGGCGGTTGATTCACTCGAGCTTTCCCCTATGGACGAGGGAGAGCTTTGGGACTATCTGGAGCGCGCAGCGCTATCGATGGTCAACACGTTCGAGGATTATCCCTCGTCCTCATCCCCGAAGCTCTGACCACCGGGGAATTTGACCAAGACGTAACCGGCTTTGGAGCTCAGACGAGCCCAGTTTTCCAGCGTGTGCAACTGGAGTGAGCTCTCGGCGAGGAAACCCAGAGCGTCAGCGGCGAACGCCGCACCGGCAGGAATTCTCTTGTGGTCGGGAATCATGCTCCCCCACACCTCTGCTCGAACCTTCTGCAGCACAGACTCACCAATCGTGCCGGGTACATTTTCGGCAACTTTCGCAACACCACTCGCTGCTGCCGCGCGAAGCGCTTCAGTGTTGACGCCTAAGCGGCGGCGCCAGCCATCCTGGGGGGGTGTAATCGCTGCCCACTGGAGCGAAGCGACCTCGGCCGGTACTCGGTTGGCTGATTCGCCCTGTTCGGTCGCAACGCTCAGACGGTGCACCAAAGATTCAATTGGCACCACCAGATCGAACTCGATGGACTCGGCAAGACGGAACACGCGAAGCCCCAACACCGTGGGCGTGCGATCCAGGAGCCCCCGGGGGAACAGCACTCCCACATAAACCTGAAGGTAGGTGCCATCGGCGATCAACCGCGCCGAGCCATCGTTGACTCTCGCCGCGCGCTGAAGAAACTGAATCGCGTCGAGGCGAGCCGAGTCAGACTCAAGGGAAAAAGAATGGGACATGTCGACCTCTAAACTACAACCCATGGACTCGTCACGTGACACCACCGCAATTCCGACAGACCCGATGGCGAGCATGCTCGAGGCACTCACTCTCTCGAGTAGCACGGCGAGAACCCGGGAAGACATCTTCACCGGACCCAGCCAATGGCAGCCCCACGGCCGTGTTTTTGGCGGTCAAGTGATGGCGCAAGCGGCCCTAGCGGCAATGCACACCATCCCCGAAGAGCGCATCATCCACTCACTTCACGGCTACTTTCTGCGCCCCGGAGATATTGCCGATGACATCACTTTCGCTGTGGATCGAATCCACGATGGGCGCTCGTTCTCCACACGCAGAGTGCAGGCCTACCAAAAAGGCCAGCCGATTTTTTCGATGATTTCGTCTTTCCAAGATCAGGATGAAGGCCTGGAACACGAAGCGCAGATGCCTGAGGGCATCCCGGACCCAGAGAGTCTTCCCAGCGCTCACGAGGTGCTTACCTCTATTAATCACCCGATTGCCGATGTGTGGGCGAAGACCAGGGCGTTTGATCTGCGCCATTTCCCCTCATCGCTCTATGTGAGTGTGGATGGGGACCACGTGGCGCATCAAGCGGTGTGGCTCAAGTCCATCGGTCCCATCCCGGATGACCCAAACCTGCACCGGGCGGCCCTCGCCTACGCCAGTGACTTCAGCATTTTGGAGCCCGTCATGCGTGCCCACGGAATCAGTTGGGCGACACCCGGACTCAAGTTCGCAAGCCTCGATCACGCGATGTGGTGGCACCGTTTCGCACGCGCTGACGAGTGGTTCCTCTACGTTCAGGAATCACCCTCAGCCCGGGGTGGCCGCGGATTGGCGCTCGGAAAAATCTTCTCCCGAGACGGACACCTCATTGCCTCGGTCGCGCAGGAAGGAATGGTGCGCGTCCCTAGTCCCTCGTGAGTTTGCGGTAGGTGGAACGGTGGGGCGCAGCAGCATCTGCCCCTAGACGCTCAATCTTGTTCTGCTCGTAGGATTCGAAGTTGCCTTCGAACCAGTGCCAGTACCCAGGCTCTTTCTCCGTGCCCTCGTAGGACAAGATGTGGGTGGCAACGCGGTCGAGGAACCACCGGTCGTGGGTGATGACCACCGCACAACCCGGGAACTCCAGAAGTGCATTTTCAAGACTCGAGAGTGTTTCCACGTCTAAGTCGTTGGTGGGCTCATCGAGCAAGAGGAGGTTTCCCCCCTGCTTCAGGGTCAGTGCGAGGTTCAAACGGTTGCGCTCACCACCGGAGAGAACACCGGCCTTCTTCTGCTGGTCTGGGCCCTTGAAGCCAAAACTAGACACGTAAGCCCTGGAGGGAATCTCCACATGCCCGACCTGAATCACATCGAGCCCGTCAGAGACGACTTCCCAGAGAGTCTTTGACGAATCAATTCCTGAGCGGTCTTGGTCGACATAAGAAAGCTTCACTGACTCTCCGACCACCAGCTCACCACTGTCGAGGGTCTCCATGCCCACAATCGTCTTGAACAACGTCGACTTACCCACACCGTTGGGACCGATGATGCCCACAATGCCATTGCGGGGCAGGGTGAAGCTCAGATTCTCGATGAGCACCCGATCGCCAAAGCCCTTCTTAAGCGATTTGGCTTCCAATACCTGCTGCCCCAGACGAGGGCCCGGGGGAATCTGAATCTCTTCGAAATCAAGCTTCTTGGTGCGCTCCGCTTCCGTGGCCATCTCCTCGTAACGGGCGAGACGTGCTTTGGACTTAGCCTGGCGACCCTTGGCGTTGGAGCGAACCCACTCGAGTTCATCCGCCAAACGCTTGGCCAGTTTCTGATCTTTCTTCCCTTGGACGTTAAGGCGCTCTGCCTTCTTCTCGAGGTAGGTCGAGTAGTTGCCCTCATAGGGGTAGAGGCGCCCGCGGTCGACTTCGGCAATCCACTGGGCGACGTGGTCGAGGAAGTACCGGTCGTGTGTGATGGCAATCACAGCGCCTGGGTACTTGGAGAGGTGCTGCTCCAACCAGAGAACGCTTTCCGCATCCAAGTGGTTGGTGGGCTCATCTAAGAGCAAAAGATCGGGCTTTTCCAGCAGCAATTTACACAGTGCGACTCTGCGCTTCTCTCCACCAGAGAGGTGAGAAATTGAGGCATCTGAGGGAGGGCAACGCAGCGCATCCATGGCCTGTTCAAGTTGGGAGTCCAAGTCCCAGGCATCCGCCGCATCGATGGCTTCTTGGAGAGTGCCCATCTCCGCAAGCAGGGCATCGAAGTCGGCGTCGGGCTCTGACATAGCGGCTGAAATCTCATTGAAGCGGACAACCTTCTCGTGAATCTCACGAACGCCGTCGCGGACGTTCTCGAGAACAGTCTTCGACGCATCGAGCTCGGGCTCCTGCAGCAAGATTCCGACGGTGTATCCGGGGCTGAGCGTCGCATCACCGTTGCTCGGGGTGTCGAGGCCCGCCATGATCTTGAGAATTGTCGACTTACCGGCCCCGTTCGGTCCCACCATGCCGATTTTTGCTCCGGGGAAAAATGACATCGTGACGTCGTCGAGAATCAATTTCTCGCCAATCGCTTTGCGGGCGCGCACCATCGTGTAAATGAACTCAGCCATAGCTTCCTAGTCTAGAGATACGGTCTCGCCGAGAAGACACGTGTCACTTGCGAGAACCTGTTCAACAGCTGAGGCATACCAATCACTCCCCCACTGGGTGATCAGGCACTCCTCGCCAAAGCGAACGGCAAGAGCGGTGGAATCCGCCGGGAGCTCAATCAAGGAAGCATCCGGGGTGAGTTCCATGGCCTGCTGGGAATACCCTGCCTCCACCAAAGAAGCAACGAGGTCCAAGCCACGAACCTCGGGCCGTGCAGCCTGGATTGCCAGGGAGATAACGTGATCGATGTGAGGTTGATTCTCCCGAGCGGAACCCCCGGGAACCCGCTCGGGAATAAATTCTGGGGCGAGGATCTCCTCAGTTGCCGGATCGCTGCTGGAGCTCGGTGACGGGTCATCAGCGATGGGCTGGCAGCCCGTCACCGCAACGGTTGCGACGAATGCGAGAGGAGCCCAGCGGCGCATCTGTGACACACGAGCCTCCCTCACCACACGTTGGGTGCGCTCCAAGTTTAGGCGCGGAGCTCCTCCTCCTCTTCGCCTTCAGGCTGCGGGCTTTCTTCCGTGTCGGGCCTGGCCACGCGCTGGTATTCACTAACTCCCCAGTGCAGGTCATGACCCAGCGAATCCGCTTCCACTTCGATTGACGTGCCCGAGCGATCATCGTTCGACCAGTCCCTGACTTTGAGGCGCCCCACCGCAACCACGCGGTCGCCCTTGTTCAAAGACACCGAGGCGTTGAGCGCGAGGTTGCGAAACGCAGTCACGGTGTACCAGTTGGTGTCGGCATCAGCCCACCCACCAACGCTCTTGTCAAAGCGGCGCTGCTGGGAGGCCAGACGAAAGCTCGTTATGGCCAGACCCTCGGAGGTGACAATGTGTCGTGGCGTCGTGGCAACAAGGCCTGTGAGAGTGAGTTGGTCAGTCATGGTGGTGCTCCTTGGCTTGGCGGGCTTCGCGGCGTTCTGGCGCCACCACCCACCAATCAAGTGACACCAGCCGCTACTGTGCTCGCTCCGCGCACGAGGGCGGGTCTCATGGCCCGATCAGGGCAAGATGAGGGTCCCAGTGGAGGCTGTGGACAGCTAAGCGCTTCGCAGATAGGCGGCGAAACTGGCGCGAATCTTCGAGACCTTGGGGACCGCTACCGCCAAGCAATAACCTTGGGTGGGGTTCTTGGCAAAGAAATCCTGGTGATACTCCTCGGCGTCGTAGTAGGTGCCCAGAGGCACAATCTCGGTCACGACTCCACCGCCCCACATCGTGTCTGCGCGATCGCGAGCCGCCTCAAAGAGCGCAGTGTCCTCGGGCGATGCGTAAAACATGGCGGAGCGGTACTGCGTTCCGAGGTCATTACCCTGGCGATTGAGTTGCCTCGGATCGTGCATGGTGAAGAAAGCGTCGAGGATGACGTCGGAGGGGATCACATCGGGGTCGAAGGTGACCGCCACTGCCTCTGCGTGACCGGTGGTCCCGGTACACACCTGCTCATATGAGGGGTGTTCCACCTGGCCTCCGGTGTATCCGGAGACGACCGAGTGCACGCCCTCAAGCACCCGGTAGGCGGCATCGAGACACCAGAAACAACCTCCGGCGAGGACGTAAGTTTTCATTTCCCCAGGCTAATCCTGGTGGCCTGAAAAAGGCCCGACATTTTGCTCCAGACAATAGCGCTGGCATGCTCTGGCACCCCCTACGCTTAGGTCGTTGGGCTCCACTAGGACAAGAAAAGCGGCGGTCTTCGATAAATCATGGGTTACGTCTACGCGCTGTTGGCAGCGTTCCTTTTCGGAGCTAACGGCTCTGTCAGCAAGGTCATCATTCAGGCCGGCTTCTCCGCAATGCAGCTCACCCAGATGCGCGTGCTCGGTGCTGCGCTAATCTCCGGGCTTGTCCTTCTGATCATCGACAGGAAGTCGTTCCGGCTTCCGCCACGGCAGTGGCCGGTGGTGGTCGTTCTCGGTGTTGTGGGTGTTGCGATGTTGCAGGTCACCTATGCGCTTGCGATTGAATTGCTGCCTGTCGGAATTGCGTTACTGCTGGAATATCTTGCTGTTTTGCTGGTCGCCCTCGTCGCCTTCTTTGTTTTCAAGGAGAAAGTTCGCCTTCGCCTGTGGGTGGCCATTGCCTTCGTCATGGCTGGCCTCGTCGTGGTCGCTGAAATATGGGCCAGCACGTTAAACCCGATTGGTGTGATGTGGGGGTTGCTCGCAGCAATCACCCTGGCCACCTACTTTTTGGTGGGCGAAAAGCAACTGAAGACCATTTCTCCTCTCGCACTCGCCTTCTGGACGATGGCCATTGCCGCCGTGTTCTGGCTCCCGTTCTCGGGATGGTGGGAACTCGATGCATCAAGCTTCACCGCGCTAGCGCCACTCGGGTCAGAGCCAGATAGCGCAATGGTGCCACTCTGGGCGTTGCTCGCCTGGAACGTCGTGCTTGGCTCCTTCGCTCCTTTCTTGCTCTCGCTGAGCGCGCTGAAGCGCCTCTCCGCTACGGCAGCAGGAATTGTGGCAACCAGTGAGATTGCTTTTGCCTTTGTCACGGCGTGGCTATGGCTCCAAGAATCGCTCAGCCTCTTGCAGGTTGTGGGCGCCTCGATAGTCTTAGGGGGAATCGTCATTGCACAAACCGCGCGATCCAGCGACGTTGTCGTCCAAGCAGATTTAGCACTGGAAACCGGACCCATCACACTTCCCGACCAATCACAACTCACCAAGGAGTCACCATGAAGAACGTGTTTCACCCACTCGTTGTCGCGTCCCTCATCGCGGCTGTCATCAACCAGGCCCTCTACTTCCTCGCTACTGAGTTCTTCCAGGTGGAGTTCATCCTGACCAGCCCCGCTGGAGAGCTAATCCCGTTCTTTGCCCCCGCACTCTTTAGCGTCTTCCAGGGAATCGTCGGCGGCGTTATCTTCGCCTGGATTGCCGCCCGCACCAAGTCGCCGAAGAACGTGTGGCTCTCGATTAGCTTGATTGCTCTGGCTCTCAGCTTCGTGACACCCTTCCTCGCGATCGCCGACACCGAAGGCGCGCTGTGGCTGAACCTCATGCACGTTGTCGCTGGCGCACTCGTCATTCCGATGGTGCGCAGCGCACTGCCTGGCGCAGCAGCGCAGGAGTAACAGCGCAGCGTCGCTGAACCTCTGGGCTTACGCTTCGATTACCACCGGGATAATCATCGGTCGCCTGCGTAGTTGGGTGCTGACCCAGTGCCCCACCGTGCGCCTGACAACCTGCTGGAATGAATGGGTGTCTCTGGTGCCATTGGCGGAGGCCTCTTCCAGGGCCTTCACGATTGCGGGTCTCACGTCGTCAAAGACAGAATCGTCCGGGGCGAAACCTCGCGCGTGAATCTCAGGCCCCACGATGATGGTTCCTGTCTGAGTATCAATCGCGATGAAGATGGAGATAAAGCCTTCCTCAGCAAGGATCCGACGATCCTTGAGATCGGCTTCAGTGATTTCGCCAACGGTTGAACCATCCACATAGACAAAGCCAATGTCTAGCTGGCCGACGCGGGTCGCCTGACCATCGCGCATATCGATAACGGTGCCGTTCTCGCCGATAAACGTATTCTCCGGAGTGACACCAGATTCGATCGCAATCGTTGCGTTGGCCCTCAAGTGGCGAGCTTCGCCATGAACCGGCATGACGGCCCGTGGCTTGACGATGTTGTAGCAGTAGAGCAATTCACCAGCGGCCGCGTGACCCGAGACGTGGACCTTCGCATTGCCCTTGTGGACGACATTGGCACCCAAATCAATCAGGCCGTTGATCACGCGATACACGGCGTTTTCATTGCCGGGGATCAAGCTCGAGGCCAGGATGACGGTGTCGCCAGGCCCAATCTCAATCGTGGGGTGCTCGCGGTTGGCCATTCTGGACAAGCCCGCCATCGGCTCACCCTGTGACCCAGTGGTCATATAGAGAACGCGATCATCGGGCATATCGACCGCTTTTTTCGCGTCGACCAAAACGCCATCGGGCACACTCAAGTAGCCAAGCTCCTGGGCAATCCCCATATTGCGGACCATGGAGCGGCCGACCAGTGCGACTCGGCGGTTGTTTGCCACAGCCGAATCAATGACCTGCTGCACCCGGTGAACGTGGGAGGCAAAGCTTGCAACGATCACACGTCGGGGAGCGCGGTGAACAATCTGGTCCAGAACCGGACCAATGTCAGCTTCCGTGGGGGTGAAGCCGGGAACATCAGCGTTGGTGGAGTCGACCAAAAACAGGTCGACTCCTTCCTCGCCAAGCCGCGCGAACGCACGCAAATCCGTCAGCCGACCATCGAGTGGCAGCTGATCCATCTTGAAGTCACCCGTGTGGAGAAGCGTTCCCGCTGTCGTGCGCATCATGACGGCAAGGGCGTCGGGAATCGAGTGGTTTACCGCGACAAACTCAAGCTCAAAAGGCCCGAGCTTCTCCCGTCCGCCCTCGGTCACCGCAAGAGTGAGGGGGGCGATGCGGTGTTCCTTAAGCTTGGCTTCAATGAGCGCAAGCGTCAGAGTCGAGCCAATGAGCGGAATGTCGTCGCGGAGTTTCAACAGATAGGGCACAGCACCGATGTGGTCCTCGTGGCCGTGGGTGAGAACCACCGCAACAACGTCATCAAGACGGTGCCGGATGGGCTCGAAGTCCGGCAAAATTAGGTCAACGCCGGGCTGGGTTTCCTCCGGAAAAAGAACACCGCAGTCCACGATGAGCAACTTGCCATCGAGTTCAAAGACGGTCATGTTGCGACCGATTTCGCCAATGCCCCCTAGGGGAATGATGCGAAGCGTTCCAGGTTCGAGAGCGGGCGGTTCCAGCAAAGACTGGGGCATAGCGTCCTTAAGTTAGCGGGTGGTCCCCGCGACCTTCGGCAATGCGCCACCGGCGGCGGCGTTACGGTCTGGTCGGAAGTTGGTGAAGTCAACGCCTGGCACATCGTGCACCAGGGAGATCCCGTTCTCGATCTCGGCGGCCTCGGACTCTTCGGGGCCAACCAGTGGAAGGCGAACTCGGGGAGAAGCAATACGGCCCAGCCCGTGAAGAATGTACTTGGTCGCCACGGTTCCAGGCACGTGAGTCATGGTTGCGCGAACAAGGGGCTCCAAGAGTTTGTGCTGTGCGGTGGCCGTGGCAAGGTCTCCCGCGTTCACTGCGTCGATCATGATGCGGTAGGGCTCAGGGGCGATGTTGGCGGTCACACCAATCAACCCGGTGCCACCAATTGCCAGAGTCGGCAACGCATTGGCGTCGTCGCCGGCAAAATACATCAAATCGGTCTGGTTCATCACGCGAGACACTTCACTCAAATCACCCTTGGCATCTTTGACGGCGACAATGTTCGGGTGCTGGGCTGCCCGAAGAATCGTGTCGTAGGTGATCTGAATGCCAGAGCGTCCGGGGATGTCGTACATGATCATGGGCAACTCGGTGGCGTCAGCAATCATCCGGAAGTGGGTGAGCACACCAGCCTGGGTGGGCTTGTTGTAGTAGGGAGTGACGACCATGACGCCGTCAGCACCTGCTTTTTCGCTCGCTTTGTACAGCTCAATGGCGTGGGCCGTTTCGTTAGATCCACCGCCCGTAATGACGCGAGCCCGGCCCGCGGCAACGGCTTTCCCAGTCTTCACGAGCTGGATTTTTTCGGCATCGGTGAGGGTGCTGGTTTCCCCAGTCGTCCCAGTAACCACAAGCCCGTCAGCGCCGTGGCTGATCAGGTGGTCCATGAGGGACTCGACGGCAGGCCAATCTACTTCGCCATCTTTGGTCATCGGAGTGACCATGGCGATGAGTACCTGGCCAAAAGGGTTAGAAGCTAGCACCGCATAAGGCTAGCGCCCTGGACCCCTCCCCGCACCCCGGGCTACGGGGCGACCCGTCCGTTGGCGCTGAAAGTGGCAGCAGTCATCGGCATGAGAGGCTCCCACAGCGCTTCCATTTTCTCGGCGACCATCTCGATTTCTCGCTGGGGGAAGGAGGGGAAGTGGGTTCCCTCACGCTTGGTGCGAAGGCTCAAGAAGTTCATCAGGCTGCGGGCGTTCATGGTTACATACATGCTCGAATAGAGGGTGACCGGGAGCACAGCCCTGGCAACCTCACGAGCTACACCAGCCTCCAACATGCGCTGGTAGCTGGAATAGGCCTCGGTGCAGACGTTGCGCACTTCCTGGTCAACGAGAGCAGTTTGCTCGGGTGTGCCCTGCTCAAAATCGTAGGCTCCGGGCTTACCCACCTGGACAAGCTTGCGGTCAGGGCCAGGCACATAGAACACGGGGCGCAGTTCGCGATAGCGACCGCTTTCCTCGTTATACGAGGCAATACGGTGGCGCATGAATTCGCGGAAAACGAAAATGGGCGCCTGGACATAAAAGGTCATCGAATTGTGCTCGAAAGGCGAGCCGTGGCGATCACGCATGAGGTAGTTGATGAGGCCCCGGTCGCGCTCGCTCGCTTCTTGGCCAGACGCAGCAGAATCCAGTGTTTGCTCACCCTGCGTGCTGACTCGCGCAGCAAAAAGAACATCAGCATCACTCGCGCTGTAACGCACGAGCTCCACGGTCACATCGGACCGAAATTCAATTTCTTCGACAGCCACCCTCATACCCTTCCACGGCGCTGCCCCAAGCCTAGCTAGACGCACGCGTAACGCTTCGTCACCTACCAGCGCGCCGCGCCCCACAGCGCCTACATTGGTGTCCTGATGGACCCGTTGCAGATTGTCGTCATCTTGGCCGCGTTGCTTCTTGTCGCAACGCTGCTCGGGTTTGCCTGGCAAAACGGTCAGGGCCGTGTGTCTAGGCATAAGGCCAGCTCACTACCGCCCGATGTCCCTCTGGCGTTTGTGGACCAGCACACACGGTTCACTCTCCTCCAGTTCTCTGGCCCTTTTTGCTCCTACTGCGATGCCATGCGGGGTGTCCTCCAGCGAGCAGCCGCAGCACATCCCGGGGTTGTGTCCCACCGGGAGATTGACATCACCGACCACCTTGAGCTCGCCCGTGCCCTGCGGGTCAGCCAAACTCCAACCACCTTCATCGTCACCACCACAGGACACCTTGTCTCCAGGATTTCGGGGGCAGCTAAGCCTCCCGTTGTCGAAGCCGAAATACAGAACGCCCTCACCTCCAGAAAGGCAGCATCCGATGAATACCTCATCTAACACAGCACAACAGATTGACCCTCGTGGCCCGCGCTTTGGGGCTGGCATCACCACCGTTCTTCTGCTCGTCACGATTGCGCTTGGCCTCCAAGCGCCACTTGCTGACGACCTGGGGAGCCGGGTTGCGCAACCGGCATTCCTGGTGTTGTCGATTCTTACGCTGCTCTTCGCGTGGGGCGCCTTCGCTGGTATTGCCCGCCACCCCTATGGCCTGATCTTCAAGGCACTGGTGCGACCACGCCTTGGCGCGCCAGCATTCATGGAGGCCCCAGCACCCCCCACCTTTGCCCAGTTGATTGGGTTCTTGGTCTCTGCCACCGGCATTGTTCTTCATCTTGTTGGGGTCCCGTGGGGCCTGGTCGCCGCCGCGTCGGTCGCCTTCGTCGCGGCGTTTCTGAACGCCGTGTTTGGTTTGTGCCTCGGATGCGAGATGTATGCCCTGCTCGTCCGGGCAAAGCTGATTAGGCCCTCTGCCTAATCAGCTGGGAATTTCGCCAAAGGGCCTGCCATCTGGGCGGGAAGTGTGGTTCTATAACTTACACAGACCTCGACCAAGGAGCAGACCATGGCAGTGACCAGTGAAGCAAAGACGCAGTGGGCAGGAAGCCTTGTCGAGGGGTCGGGAAACACCTCTCTTGTCTCCTCCGGTGCTGGATCATTTGACGTGACCTGGGCTGCGCGCAGCGAGGGCCAGACCGGCATCACCAACCCCGAGGAACTCCTGGGTGCGGCCCACTCCGCGTGCTACTCGATGGCTCTCTCTCATGCACTGAGCGGAGCGGGAATGCCCCCAGAAAAACTTGAGGTCACTGCGGCAGTCACCTTCGTTCCTGGCGAGGGCGTCACCGGGTCACACTTGCTTCTCTTGGCGAGCATCCCAGGCATCGACGAAGCGACGTTCCAGCGTTTCGCCGAGGACGCAAAGGCGAACTGTCCTATCTCCAAGGCCCTGGCCGGTGTCCCCATCACACTTGAGGCATCGCTCGCGTAATGGTCGCTGACCTTCCGAGCGACGCCCGGCCGCGTCGAATTCTGCTCGCGGGAGCGAGTGGAATGATGGGGATTCCTCTCAGGCGCTCGCTCGTTGAGGCGGGGCACGTCGTCCACGCCCTGGTGAGGCGAGCGCCAGAAGGTCCCAGCGAGCACCAGTGGGATCCAGAGGCCGGCACGATCGACTCAGGAATCATCGACCACATCGATGTGGTGATTAATCTCTCTGGCGCATCTATTGGAAAAATCCCCTGGACCAAGCGACACAAGAACCTCATCATGAGCTCCCGAGTGAACTCCACTCGCACCCTCGCCTCGGCAATCACGCAGGCTGAAAGCACCCCCTCGCTGCTCATTCAGGGCAGCGCGGTCGGGTTCTACGGTGATCGGGGTGACGAGGAGCTCACAGAATTTAGCCCCCGCGGCCAGGGATTCTTGGCCGATGTGGTGGAGACCTGGGAGTCCGAAGCCCAAGTGGCCTCCAGTAAGGAGACCCGCGTGTGTTTTGCCCGCACTGGACTCGTTGTGGGTCGCGGTGGGGCGCTCGCCCCACTAGCGCTCCAAACACGACTCGGCGTTGGCGGAAACATAGGGCCCGGGACCCAGTGGTGGCCCTGGATTAGCCTCCACGACGAGGTGAGAGCGCTCAGTTACCTGGTCACCCACGACACCGATCAAACGGTGTTCAACCTGGTCGGGCCCACTCCGGCCGCCGCGAGTGACCTGACCAAAGAACTCGCGCGAGCGCTGCGTCGCCCCCACCTCCTGGGGCTTCCGGCGATGGCGATCAGGGCACTCATGGGCGAGGCCGGAGAAGAACTACTGCTGAGTTCACAGCGCGTCATCAATCAAAGACTCGACATCATCGGCTTCCGTTTCGATGACGTCACGATTGCCGACGCCATTGCTCGGATGCTCGGGCGCCGCTAGGGCTTCTCGCTAGGGCTTCTCAGCCAGGGCAATTGCCCGCCGCACAGCCCACCTGGCTCGGCGCCGATCACCACACGCGTCATAGGCAAGCCCGAGTCGCAGCCACGCCTGCCACGATTCGGGGTTTGCTTGGAGCGCTGCAGAGAATTCGGGAAACACTGTGTCTGCGACTAAACGATCCGGGCGTCCACTGGGCAAGCGAGGTAGCTCTTTCTCCGGGAGCAAACCTTCCCGTTCGAGTCGCTTCATTAGGGCCTGCGAGCGGAAGGCAAACAGCATCTCTGCCACGAGCCCCCAGGCTCCCAACACCGGAAGAACCAGAAGGGCGTAGCCCATCGCGTTCGCGAGGGGGGAGGCATCCGAGATCAGAATCCAGGCGTAGTTGACGCTAAAGCCTAAGTAGATGACCAAAAGGACCGCCATGAATATGGCGCCCACCATCGGTCGGTTCACAGGCCGGAAACCCCTAAGGCGTGCTCAAGACCCACGGCAACCCCGGTGTGGGTCTTCATAAACGCAAGGGCCGCAACAATCCCTGCCTGATAAGCGTCGCGGGAGTGAGTCTCGTGGGAAATGGTGAGGGTTTCACCCACACCACCAAAAAAAATGTCTTGCTTGGCGATCACGCCGCTGAGGCGAAGAGAATGCACCGGTACTCCTGCGATGAGTTCTCCGCGAGCGCTCTGGTTGGAATGCGGTGCAATCACACCGCCGAGGTCTTTGCGCACTTCGGCGATCTGCTCAGCAGCCCGCACCGCTGTTCCCGAAGGGGAATCGACCTTTCCTGCGTGGTGTGCTTCGACAATTTCAATGGACTCAAACTGAGCGGCCACGAGACGTGCCGCCACGCTCTGCAGGGTCGCACCGAGCGAGAAGTTCGGAACAACAAAGACGCCGGTTCCTGGGTGTGCATCGACCAGCGCCGAAAGCGAGGAAATCTTGTCGTGATTCCAACCACTGGTCCCCACTAGTACTTTGAGCCCCTGGCCCAGCGCAAACTCGACAACTTTGGCAGAGACACCAGGGAGAGTGGCATCGACAACGATGTCAGCGCCAATCATTTCTTGCAGATCGCTGCGCGAATCGAGGCGCGCGACTAGTTCGTAGTCCGGGAGCGCACCAACAACCTCACACACATGGGATCCGAGGCGACCAGTCGCCCCCACCACTGCAATACGGGTTGGCATGGCCCCAGCCTACAATCCCTGGGCCCAGGACTGGTTGCTAGGAAAGACTGAGAAAGAGCTTCTCCAGGTCTTCAACAGCCAAAGCACCCTCTTTCTGGGGCTTACCTTCCTCGGCCACGCACTCTTTCATGGCGGTCGCAATGATGGCGAAGCCCGCCTTGTCGAGTGCGCCAGAGACCGCTGAGAGCTGGGTGACCACAGAGCGACAGTCTTTGCCCTGCTCGACCATGGTGATCACAGCCGCAAGTTGGCCGTGGGCTCGACGCAGCCGGTTGATGACCGGCTTCATGTCGGTGGTGGTGTTCTCGCTCATGGTGATGCCCTTCTCTCTCTAGTTCCTAGTGTGCCGTGACAAGTTCAGGAGTAGTGGCAGCAACGCCCATCTGCCAGGTGAGATAACCGCCATCGAGATTCGCGACATCAATGCCCTCTTGGCCAAGAATGCTGGCTGCTGTGTGGCCGCGCTGGCCCACGCGACAGGTGACAATGACTTTCGCTCCACGAAGTTCATCAACGTGTTCCCGAAGCTGATCAAGCGTCATCAAGCGAGAGCCCGGAATTGCTCCCCTGGTGTATTCACCATCGGTGCGCACATCGATCAGCTGCCATCCCTGCGACAGCAAAGAGTCAACCTCGTGCCACTGAACACTGGCCTCACCACGTGCGCGGTTGTCGTTGACATAACCCAGCATGTTCACCGGGTCTTTTGCCGAGGCAAACTGGGGCGCATACGACAATTCGAGATCCATCAAGTCGCTCGCAGTCAGACCCGCTGCCATCGCCGTCGCGATGACATCAATGCGCTTGTCGACGCCCTCCGCGCCAACAACCTGTGCGCCAAGAATTGCGTCGGTCTCCGGGTCCACCATCAACTTCATCGCCATCTGGCTAGCATCCGGGTAATACCCAGCGTGGTTAACGGGGTGTGTGTGAATAACACGCATGGCGCGTCCCTTCCCCTTCAGCACTCTCTCGGTATACCCGGTGGATGCTGCGGTGATTCCGAAGAATCCAACAATTGAGGTGCCAAAAGCGGTAACCGCTTTGGCGGGCCGACCCATGATCGAATCCGCAGCCAATCGCCCGTGGCGATTAGCAAGGCCAGCGAGTGGCACCAAGCTGTAGCCATCGGGGCGCGGCTTCTCGGCAACGTCTCCCACTGCCCAGATGTGTGGGTCCGAGGTGCGCTGCTGATCATCGACACGCACTCCTCCGGCGTCACCCATCTCGAGGCCAGCTGCGATAGCAAGTTCGGTGTTGGGCTTGGCGCCCACGGCAACCACGGTGAAGTCAGCGGCAAGGTGTTCGCCGCTCGCCAAGGAGACGCCTTCGGCAGTGATCTCTGTTACTTGAGCCTGGAGCTTAACATCCAGACCGTTAAACCGCGCGCGCTCCACCAGAGGCCATGCCATTTCCACGTCCAAGGTTGGCATCAACTGGGGAAGTGCTTCGACGAGGGTCGTGCGGATACCACGGTGAACGAGGTTCTCCGCAAGCTCAAGCCCAATAAAGCCGCCACCGACAACAATCGCGCTCGTTGCTGTTTCAGCTGCGGTAATGAGGCGATCCATGTCATCGAGATTCCAGAGCACGTGCGCTGTCTCGACACCAGGAATGGGTGGTCTAAACGGGGTGGAGCCTGGGCTGAGGACGAGGGCGTCATAGCCAATCTCACGTGTTGCGCCGGATTCCAGATCCTTGACGCTCACCGTCTTGGCTGCAGAGTTGATCGCAGTGGCTTCAGTGCGCAGATGGACATCGATGTTGAAGCGCTTCTTGAGTTGAGCGGGTTGCTGCAGGACCAAAGAACTCCGATTCGGAATGACCCCACCGACGTGGTACGGAAGACCACAGTTAGCGAAGGACACGGCACCACCGCGCTCCAGGACAATGATTTCTGCATCCTCGTTAATCCGACGAAGCCTGGTGGCTGCCGACATCCCCCCGGCAACCCCTCCGATGATGACCACGGTTCTAGAGCTAGATGTTTCCACGTTCATGCCCCCACTATATACCCCCTAGGGTATTATCCCTTCTATCAGCACTCCTCTGGCACTGTGGTGACGTGCCATCTCTTCGCCAGCAGTATCGAGCCCAACTCCTCACCATGCTCTCCGGTGACCCCGGCGGCGAACCAGACTGGGTCCGCAAAATTGCCGAGGGCGATGATGCCGGCTACTTTGGGCCTGATTCAGCGGTGTGGCACGTGAACGGCGGAATCCCCGTGATCGTCGCCGGCGTTCGCGCGCTGCTCATGCAGACGCTCCACCCGGGTGCCATGGCAGGAGTTCACGACCATTCCCGCTACGCCGAGGACCCCCTCGGTCGGCTCGCGGGAACTGTGCGGTGGGTAGTAACGACCACCTTTGGCTCGACCCAGACAGTAGGCCAAGAAACCTCCAGGGTGTCGCGCCTCCACGATCGCGTGAAGGGCACCTACCCCTCAGCCAGCGAGGAGCACCCGGCAACCGCCTACTCGGCCAAAGATCAGGACCTGGTCGCCTGGGTTCACATTGTTTTCACTGACGCATTTCTGGCGGCTCACCGTCAGTGGGGCGACACCATTCCGAGCACACTCCCCGGGGAATCCGGGGAGGACAGCTATGTCCGGGAATGGGCCGCGGCAGGCGCACTGATGGGACTCGACGCTCCCCCTCGCTCACGCGCTGAACTTCAGAGCGCGCTCGAGGCTTTCGCTCCGGTGCTTCGTGCTGATAATCGGGTCAAGGAAGCACTGCGGTTTCTGACAAAACCGCCTCTTCCCGGGCCAGCACGCATCCCCTACGCGATCATGGTGGGCGGCGCGATTGCCACGATGGAGCCCCGCTATAGGGCGATGCTGGGACTGAAGCGGCCGTGGTGGCCCGCGGTCACTCTTACCCGCCTCGTGCTGTGGGCCACAGGCGTGGTGCTGGGTACCGAGTCCACCAGCCGTCGACGAGCGAAGGAACGACTCGCTCGTCTCGGCCTTCTGCCCGACTAGCGACTACTGGACTCCCAGGATGTCGACAACGAAGACGATCGTTCCAGAAGCGGGGTTCCCTTCGTCATAGGGGCCATACGCAAGATCCGGCGGAATCGTGATGATGACCCGCGATCCCACGGTCTGACCAATCAGTCCGTCGCGGAAACCGGGAATCACTCCCCCGGTGGGGAAGCTAGCCGGCTCGTTTCTGGACCAGCTGGAATCGAATACCTCGCCGGTGTTCCAGTTCACACCGTGGTACTGGATCACAACGATGTCAGCGGCGCCAACCTCGGCACCGGAGCCGGTAATCACCGTGGACAGGGCGAACTCGGTCGGAACATCGCCTTCTGGGATGACGACGGTGGGCTCACCGGACTCGGCGTATTCCACCGACGGGAAGCCCTCACCCGGGTCACTGGCCTCGCCATCAATGCGATCCAAAGGGGGCTCGGCTGGGGGCTCGATAGAAATCACATCGACGACAAACACGAGCCCGTGTCCAGCTTCGAGACCAAGCTCGGGCGCCCCTTCAGGACCAAAGGCCTCAGCAGCGGGAATCACTCCAACTACTCGGGACCCGACGCTCGAGCAGGCAGTGGTCAGTGAGACTCCCAGAAGAACCGGCGCTGCAGTATCCACGCTCCAGGGTGTGGGGCTGAACTCGTCATAGCCGGAGTCTTCAATGTTGGCCCCGGTGGTGGCGTTGAACAAGGAATAGTCGACCACGACGTCATCGCCGTTCTCGACTACTTCACCATCACCCTCGATGACCACAC
>JBIIFP010000050.1:0-8834 GCA_044237205.1 Pontimonas sp.
GGTGTGAATGGGGCCGGGTGTGGGTAAGAAGCCTCGGCCGGGATCCTCGCCGTTGATCCGGAACTCGATGGAGTGCCCGTGGCGTGGGGGGTCCGAATACTCCAGAAGGCCACCCTCGGCGATTCTGAACTGCTCACGCACGAGGTCGATTCCGGTGATTTCTTCCGAAACAGGGTGTTCCACCTGCAGGCGCGTGTTTACCTCGAGGAAGGAAATTGTGCCGTCCTTGCCGATAAGAAACTCGCAGGTTCCCGCACCGATGTAGCCGGCTTCCTTCAGGATTGCTTTAGAGGATTCATAGAGAATGCGCTCTTGTTCATCGGAGAGGAAGGGCGCAGGAGCCTCCTCGACGAGCTTCTGATGACGACGTTGGAGTGAGCAGTCTCTGGTCGACACAACGACGACGTTGCCGGCCGCATCAGCCAAACACTGCGTCTCGACGTGTCGCGGCTTCTCGAGGTACTTCTCCACGAAGCATTCGCCGCGGCCAAAGGCCGCGACGGCCTCACGGGTCGCTGACTCAAACGCCTCGGGGATCTCTTCGATAGTGTGAGCGACTTTGAGACCGCGCCCACCGCCACCGTGGGCAGCTTTAATCGCGACTGGAACCCCGTGTTTTTTCGCAAAGGCAACGATTTCCTTGGCATCAGTTGCCGGCTCGCTGGTGCCGGGCGCCAATGGGGCATTGACCTTCTGGGCAATATGGCGCGCAGAAACCTTGTCGCCAAGAGCTCGAATGGCTGAGGGCGGAGGCCCCACCCAAATGAGCCCAGCATCGATGACCATCTGGGCAAAGTCAGCATTTTCTGAGAGGAAGCCATAGCCCGGGTGAATGGCGTTAGCCCCGGATCGTTTGGCAATCGACAAAATCTTTTCTGGCATGAGGTAGGTCTCGGCGCTGGTGTTGCCGTTGAGGGCATAAGCCTCATGGGCGAGGCGGACAAATCGGCCATTGCGATCCTGGTCCGCGTAAACAGCGACCGTGTTAATCCCGGCGTCTTTGGCTGCTCTAATGACCCGAACAGCAATTTCACCTCGGTTGGCAATGAGTAACTTCGAAATAGCGACCACACCGAGAGTTTAGGGCGAAAGACCAGCCACGGGTCGTAGGTCTCGTCCAAACGAATCGAGAAATCTTTGGCCGTGTACTACAGCGGGATGTTGCCGTGTTTTCCTACGGAGATGCGTGGTGTCTTCGTTCTCAGAGCCCGCAAGCCCTTGACGATAACGCTCCGGGTCGCCGCTGGCTCAATCACACCATCGATTTCGCCGCGTTCAGCCGCTAAGAATGGGCTGGCGACGCTGTAGGTGTACTCGCTCGCCAGTCTGGCCCGCACTGCATCAACGTCCTCACCAGCTTCTTCCGCTTTTTTGAGGTCGCCGCGGTAGAGAATATTGACCGCTCCTTGGCCACCCATGACCGCTATTTCCGCAGTGGGCCAGGCAAAGTTGAGGTCCGCACCCAGCTGCTTAGAGCCCATGACGATGTAGGCGCCGCCATAAGCTTTGCGGGTGATGACCGTAATCAGAGGAACGCTGGCCTCCGCGTAGGCGTAGAGGAGCTTTGCGCCGCGGCGAATGACACCAGTCCACTCCTGGTCGGTTCCCGGCAGGTAGCCGGGAACGTCGACCAGAGTGATGATTGGAATGCCGAACGCGTCACAGAAGCGCACAAACCGAGCGGATTTCTCTCCGGCGTCGATGTTCAGGGTGCCCGCCATGTGGTTTGGCTGGTTCGCGATGATGCCAACGCTTCGACCTTCCACCCGGCCAAACCCAATGACGATGTTCGGGGCGAAGAGGGGCTGAACTTCCAAGAAGGAGCCGGAATCAACGATTCCCTCAATAATCGCAACAACGTCATAGGGAACAGACGCGCTGTCGGGAATGACCTCATTGAGGCGGCGATCGCGGTCCGTGATTTCCACGTCGATATCTGAGCCATAGATCGGGGGGGACACCTCGAAGTTGTCGGGCAGGTAAGAGAGCAAAACCCTGGCGTAGTCGAAAGCGTCTGTCTCGTCGCTTGCCAAATAGTGGGCAACACCGGAGACCTTATTGTGGGTGAGTGCTCCACCGAGTTCTTCCATCCCCACGTCTTCACCAGTGACCGCCTTGATGACATCGGGGCCGGTCACAAACATCTGGCTGGTCTTGTCGACCATGATGACGAAGTCGGTCAGAGCGGGAGAGTAGACGGCCCCTCCAGCGGCTGGACCGCACACAATCGAAATCTGAGGAATCACACCAGAAGCCCTGGTGTTCCGCTTGAAGATTTCGCCATACTTCCCGAGCGCAGTTACACCTTCTTGGATTCTTGCTCCGCCAGAATCCAAGATTCCAATGATCGGAACCTTGGTGGAGAGAGCGAAGTCCATGACCTTGATGATTTTGTCGCCGGCCACTTCACCAAGAGAGCCGCCAAATACGGTGAAGTCCTGACTGAAGACCGCGACCTGGCGACCGTGGATGGTGCCGACCCCGGTAACAACCGAGTCCCCATACGGCCGCTTGGCGTCCATGCCAAACGCCGAAGAACGGTGTCGGACGAATTCGTCGAACTCAACGAACGAACCCTTGTCGAGGAGCATGTCGATGCGCTCACGCGCGGTCATCTTGCCCTTGGCGTGCTGTTTCTCGATGGCGGCTTCGCCGCTCGCGGTCACCGCTTCGTGGTAGCGGGCCTTGAGGTCAGCAATGCGCGCGGCAGTGGTGGGCGAGGTCGGCTCGGAGCTGTCGGCTTTCACGCGATTTACCCTACTCGCATCGGAAGAAATCTAGGGGGTGGTGAACGTGCTGTTGCGCCACTTGGCCCATTCCAGAGCCAAGAGCTGCAGTTTGTGCCTCCACGGATTGGGCACAGCCAACACAGCGGCTTTCATCCGAAGCGGGGGGCGGTCCGGGTTCCAACTCGACCACGATTTCCAGGAATAGCGCAGTGGGCGCTCCTGGATCATCCAATACGCGGCAAATTTTTGTGCCGGGTAGGGGTCTGGGCTCCAGAGCTTCATGAGCCCGTTGGTGATGTCGCCAGGTTTTAGAACCTGGCGAATATCGGCGATGAGGTCCCACTGGCTTGCTTGTGTGACCCACACGGGTTTGCCCATCATGTTGGCCTCTAGGCCAACGGTCGATCGCTCCACGATGACGTAATCAGCGCCCGTGACCAGGTCATAGGAGTTGACACTGTCGTTGTGCCAGTACACCTTCAAGGTGGGGTGCTTGGCGGCAAGGGCTCTGACGTCCCGAATCTCCCTAAGGAAATAGCGTCGGCTCTTTGTTCCGAGATTCGGGTGCAGACGCAGGACCAGATCAACGCCTGACTTTTCAAGAATCGACATTATTAGGTCGAATGCTTCGAACTGATGTGTCCACGAATCGATGGTCCACATTGGCCCAAATGCCAGAAATTCGTCGAAGGACGATGCGAAGAAGACCGCAGTCTTGCGATCGGACAGCGTGGCCGGCGGACCCTCTTGCCAGAGCCCAGAGAAGCTGTTGGTGCCACTACTGGGTGCCATCCGTAGCGACAGCAGTTCCTCAGCCAATGCCTCGATGGCTTTGCGGCTGAGTTTTTTGGTGAGCTGGTCAACCTCTGCTTGGGAGGCAATGCGGTCGTGGGGCTGGGTGCCACCGGCATAGTACGAATCGGGCCGGGCTCGACCATTTTCATAGAGTGTGACGGGAATTCCATAGTGCTCGGCAACTTTTCTGGCCGCTTTCTGGCGAGAGGTGCGCCCATTGGGAATGAACACCGCATCTGGGGGCGCTGCTGACCACAGCGCATCCAACGCCCAGTAGGTCGTGAGGGCGCCGCGATACAGCTTGGCCCGCAAGCTAGTGACCGCTCTAGTGTTCGGAAGCTTGTCCACTCGGAAATACGTCAACAGCTCTGACTCAATCGCCGTGTCGACATCGCTGCGGTGTTCGGCCCTCACCTGGTCCGGGCTGGCGCTGGGACTTGAGGGCTCAACGATTGTGGCTCCAAGCGAGTGAACCACCTCAGCAAAAGCCTGATGTCTCACCTCGTGCCCGAGAACTCGAGCTACAAAGTTCGGCGGCAAATCTTGGGAAATGGTGGTCCATTTGCTGATATCGATGAGCTCGACTGAAGCGCCAGTATCGAGTTGGTCAGCCACCAGGGAGGCGACTACCGAGCGGGATTTGGCTGTCGCGCCCGTGTAGTGAACGACGCAGACCCGCGTCATGAAGATCTCCGGGTTCGAAGCCACCAGACCAGGGGCGTGCCCAGTGGCCCAGCGATAGCGAGGATTCGAAGGAACCATCCGGCGAGGGCGCCTTTGCCTGTGTGCAGGCGTCCACTAAAGACAGCCTCTCTGGCCAACCGGTTAAGTTGGCGGGACAGCGGCGTGGAGGAAAATTCGGCCAGCATGGTCTGCTCTGCGGCGAACCAATACTTCCAACTGGGGTTCACGTCCTCCCACGCGCGGGAATGGCGGCGCGCCAAGTGCCAGGGCTTCACCGGGCCTGAGTAGTGAATGAGACTCGAGCGGTCAAGTTCCTCCGAGTGCGAATGCCAGCTGGAGAGGAAATTGAACCGGACGTCGATCGCGTGATAGTTGTTCTTATAGAGCGTGTTGAACAGGTGCTGCTCGGAGCTGAACCGTTTCTCAGGGAGGTTCGCAAGCTCCGCCACCCAGGGGGCGCGAGGCTCGGCTGTCCAGCCGAGAACGCCCGCATTGAATCCGTCGAAGCGGGTGTGGGGGCTTTCTAGTTTTTGCGCGACCACCAGTGCTACTCCTGGAGGTGCCGCCAGGAGGGTGTGGAAGAAGTCGTCCCATCCAGCTCGGGCCACGATGTCCAAATCAATCCAGAGGTGTGGTTCTGGAACTTGGTCGGAAATCACGAACTTGGAGAACGTCGTAATGGTCAGGTGGCGCCGCTCAGTGAAGAGTGGATGCGCGGTGAGTTCGCGGACGTCGTGGGGGACGTCGAGCGCTTGCAGGAGGGACGCAACGAACTGACGATTCGCAGCGCTGAGCTTGCCCGTGAAGTAACCGACGATGACAGAGAAAGGCTTACCTGCCGTGGCCTTCAGCGAGTGGAGAAGGACAGCGAAGGCGTAGACCATGTGGTCGTCAAGAGCTACGGCCACAACCCGCGGGTGAGTGGACTTCGGAGGAGACTTCGGAGTCACCGGATGCCTCTCGTGCTGGGGGGAATCAATGTAGTGGGTGGGTTCCGCGGGGGGCTCTGGAGGCCAGAGGGCGAAGCAACCCGACAAGCACTCGACCCAGGGGGCCAAGGGTTACAAGAATACGGAGAAAGATGAGTCCCACGTGGTCTCGTTGCCACCGGACTTTTCCGCAGCGCAACGCGGCCTGCTGGTGCACCAGCGTTTCGGCCAATAATCCAGGGTTGTCGAGGCCTTGGAGAAACTCGGCTTCTGCGGCGAACCACGCTGACCACGGGCAGCGATGCGCAACACAGCGACCGGTGAGTGGCCGCGGAAGGTGCCACGGCTTGTGCGCTCCGGCGTAATGAATGATGAAGGGCGGATCGATCTCGGGAATCCGGTCGATCCTGTAGGTCAAAGAGTTGTAGCGCTCGGACACGGTCTTAGCTGTTGGCGCGTAGAGCTCGTTGAACAAATACTGCTCTTGGGTGTCCACGAGCTCTAGGTCGTTGAGCCTGGCGCTCCAGTCTCTCCGCGGCCCCTTCGGCCAACCCAGGACACCAGCATTGAAGGGGAGCCCCAGTTTGTCGGCTCCGCGCTGGGCAACAAGGAGTCCCTCTTGTGGGATGGTGGCATCAAGCAGGCCAAAAATGCTGTCCCAGCCTGGTAGCGCGACGGTGTCCGCATCGAGCCAGAGGTGAGCATCGGCACTCTGATCGGCCAAAAGGAATTTCGCGAAGGTGGTCGGTGAAATGTGGCCTTGGGTGATGAAGCGAGGATCACTGCCAAGGTCTGACAACGAGTAGGCGATGCCGAGATGGTCCATGACCCGACCCAGGTAGTCTCGGTCACTCTCTGAAAGGGTGCCCGCCAAATATCCAATGGTGAGCCGAAACGGCGTGGTCGCACTTTTCTGGAGTGACGACATCGCCACAGCTAGGGCATAGACCATCTGCGAGTCAATCGCGCAAACAACGTGACGGACGGGTTGAGCAGTGCTCTTCTGGCGGGTGGCCATTCCCTAAAGACCGCCGTCTCGTTGCCAGCGAATTTGAGCCTCAAGACCCTCTTCGAGACTGGTGGTGTTGAGGAAACCAAGTTCCTTCGACGCCTTTGCCGTGTCACCAAAGGTCCGATCCTGGTCGCCTCTGGCGGATTCACTGTGCTGGATCTCTAGCGGGTGGCCAAGCGCGTCAGAGATGATGGCGAGCGCGTCGTTGAGGCTTCGTTCGCTTGAACCTGCGATGTTGTAGACCTCGCCAACACGGGCCGACTCGAGAGCAGAAATGGTGCCAGCAACACAGTCATTGATGAAGGTATTGGACCGTGATTGCTCTCCCGTTCCATAGATTTCAATGGGTGTGCCAGCCAGCGCTCGGGAGATGAATTTCCGATACGCCATGTCTGGCCTTTGGCCTGGTCCATAGACAGAGAAGTAGCGCAACACGGTGACGGGGACAGCGGAATCCCTCATGTAGGCGAAGGCCAGGTTTTCTGCCGCCAGTTTTGTCACTCCGTAGGGCGACACCGGCAGCGTTGGCAGACTTTCATCGCCCACCGCGTTCTTTCCATAGACCGAGGACGTCGAAATCTGGACGAACTTCTTGAGTGGCCATCGCTTGGCCTGGTCCATCAACCGTGCGACCGTAGAGAGGTTGCAGGAACTGTAGAGCTCAAAGTCGCTCCAGCTGAGCCCTAGGCCAGGCATCGCAGCTTCATTGATGACGTAGTCGATGTCCGAAGGCAGGGCCGAGAGGTCAGCGTCTCGCAAGTCGAGACGATGGGCCTCAACGCCTGGCAGCGACGAGATGGCGTCGAAGCGTTGGATTTTTTCATCCGCCGGATAGAGCCCACCGAGTAATCCATCGACCGCGATAACGCGATCACCCTGGGCGCTGAGTTTTCCTACAATAGCGCTGCCAACAAATCCTGCAGCGCCGGTCACCAGAATTGTCCGGCTCATAGTTGTCTCCCCGTCGTCATGTTCTAGGACCCATACACCTTGTCATACAAGGCAACCACGGATTCCATTCCCCACACGGCCTTGGCCCTGGAGCGAATTGCCAACCGGCGCTGCTGCCGCGCGCTCGAAGAGGTCTTGGATTCCGTCATCAGCAAGGTTTCAAGCTCAGTGCCTGAGGCAAATGTGTGGCCATGGCCCAACATTGACACCATCTCTGGCATTCCGCCCACGGCCCTCACGATGGGCAATACGCCTGCTGATGCGGCTTCTGCAATAACCAGTGGCGCATTTTCTGCCAGAGAGGACACCACCACGACGTCGGCTCGCGAGAGTAGACGCTGCAGGTCCTCGGAAGCCAGTGGGCCCGTGGTCTGGACGCCGGGTCCCACAAAACCCTCGCCTCCTTGCCCTACCAACAGCAACTCGGCGCCAGCAGAGGCGAGCCCCACGCGGTGGAAGGCATCGACGGTCGTGGAGATATCTTTTACGGGGTCGGCAAGATTCTGCGCAATAGCGACAATTCGGAACGTTGTGTCTCGTGACACAACTTCGTCCGTCTTGCCGGCAGTGAACTGCGGATTGACGGGGTTGGGAATCACCTTGATCTTCCGCCCCCGCATCGCGGTACTGCGGCTGGCCTGATCGGCGAGCCAGGTGCTGGGCGCAACGAGGGCCAGGTCTTTGATCTGCGAAAGCTCGTCTCGTTTGCGCTGCAGGTTGACCATTACCTTGTGTTGCCAGGCCCTGCGCACTGCCGGGCACGAATGACAAGCGCCCTCGTAACCGGAACACCCCAAGCTGTAATGGCACGCACCGGTGAATGGATTCATGTCGTGCAGGGTCCACACCACGCGCGTGTTGGGCCAGGTTGTTGCAATGTCTGCCAGCGACAGCGCACCGTTGATGCCGTGGAGATGGATGATGCCGGGGTTTCCGATGGTTCCAGCAAGGTTGTCGGAGCGCTCGTCCCTCAACAGGCTGATGGGTGAATCAAAGTCGGGGTTTCTCACCAGGAGATCATCCGTTGCGGCTGAGAGCGTGTGAAACGGAGCAGACAGCGGTGCGGCTCGCAGATTAGATGCAATGACCGTGTGGAGAGAAGAATCTCTGCCCCCCTGACGCTGACCCGCGGAGAGAATTCTCGCCACAGACCCAGCTCCGCCAGATGAGGAGAAGCTGACATGAGCGACGGAGGAAACCACAGCACTACGCTAGTTGGAGATGAACAATCTGGGGAGCCTGTCTCTCCCCGCGCGTTCACGGGAGGGATAGTGCGGCCGTGACCCCAATAGCCCCCGTCGTACTTCTTGGGTATGCACGGCCCGACTTCACAGCTCAGGTATTTGACCAGATTCGCCGTGCGCAGCCCACGAAACTTTTTCTGGTGATGGATGGGCCACGGAGCAACAAGCCAGGCGATGCCGACAACGTTAGGCGTACTCGGGAGATTGCTGAGCAGGTCGACTGGAAGTGTGATGTTGTTCGTATCTATTCCGATGTCAACCTGGGGCTCAAAAAGCGAGTGTCATCAGGGCTCACGGAGGTCTTTTCTCAGGCCACGGAAGCAATCATTCTGGAAGACGACTGTCTTCCAGACCCCAGCTTCTTTCGCTACGCCACGGAACTGCTCGAGCGCTATCGAGAGGACCCTCGCGTTGGTGTGATCAGTGGCAGCTCGCGCCTTCGGGGCAAGCGGGTGAGCCCGTACTCCTATGACTTCTCTGCTGATGTTCG
>JBIIFP010000015.1:0-28540 GCA_044237205.1 Pontimonas sp.
TGTGCTGCCTGTCCCGTGCGGGCCACAGGAACGGGCGTGGGGGTCCAGGCACGGGGGTCAGCCGTGGACAGGCTGGGGACATAGCTGGGGTGGGCTCGCCTAGCCTCGGCGCTTTCTCGGTTCACGCGGTTCAGGCGGCCAAGGATGGCAAACGAGAACGTCGCCACGGTGCTCGAGGCCCAGATCACCTGCAGCGGCCAGCCGGCCAAGAATGCGGTGACACCGGCAAGGGCGCCAGCAGCAAAAGTCAGGGAAAACACCTGCTTGGTGCGCCGGCGGCGCTCGTCAACGGTGAGCGTGCCACCTTCAGCGATGCGCAACAGCCGTTGCGCTTCGCGCTCTTTCTTAGCAATGGAGCGCGCTTTGAGCTCAGCCCTGATTTCTTTGGATGCTTCCGAGGTGCTGGCCAGCAAACGGAGGGTCTGGCCGAGCCGTGCTGCGTTAACTTCCGTGGAGTAATACTCACTGCGCCTCATCCAGAGCGGAACGAGGTAGATAAGCCACAATGCCGCTGCAACCAGCAGCAGAATCGTGCTCCCAGCGCCTGAGGTTTCCACGGGCTCTAGGTTACGAGCGCTGGGGTCGCAATCCGGGTATTGGCACGCACCCCAAAATCCCCTACCTGGGCGGTAAAGGCAGGGGATTTCTCGCCCTAACCCAGTCAATCTCAGGAATTGTGGCGACACCCGGTGGCACCTGACCCGCCTCATAGCGGGCGAGAACCCCACGGGGGACTTCGTCCACCACTAACGCGAAGCAGAAGTGATCGGCCCATTTGCCATTGATGTGGATGAAGCGCCGGCGCAGGCCTTCGTATCTCAAGCCGAGTTTCTCGACCACCCGCAATGAGGCCGTGTTTTCTGGCCGAATACACACCTCCATGCGGTGGAGACCCTTCTCAAAGAACAGATAATCAGTGGCAAGCGCCACCGCTACAGGAGTAATTCCTCGCCCTGCGGCTTTTTCGATCACCCAGTAACCCAGCGTTGCTGATGACAGGGACCCATAGGTGATTTGGGAGACGTTGAGTTGCCCTACCACTTCGTGGTCGGCCTCCAACACCAGCGGGAGGGCTGTGTGGGCCTTCGCGGCGGCGAGTAGCCCGCGAATGCTGGACCTGACACTCAACTGGCCGGGCCTGATCAAGGGGGTTGTGGCCTCCCACGGTTCGAGCCAACCGCGATTATCACCAAGTGCCTGTTCCAGCACCCTGGCATCTCGACGCCGCAGGCCTCTGGCCGTCACAAGACGGTGGTGAAGGGTGGGAAGTTCCACGTCGCCCTTAGTGTGTGGCCGTGAACTGGCGAAGCCATTCCAAGAAATCTGGTCCCAGGTCGTCCCTAGAGCTTGCGACCTGAACGATCGCCTTCAAGTAATCCAAGCGATCTCCGGTGTCATAGCGCCGTCCGGAGAACACCACGCCATAGACCCCGCCGGCGATGTCGCCGGTGGCAAGCGCGTTCAAACCATCGGTCAACTGAATCTCGCCACCAGAGCCAGGCTTTGTGGCCTCAAGGATGGGGAAAATATCTGGCTGAAGGACATAGCGACCAATCACCGCCAAGTTGGAGGGTGCTGTTCCCGTGGCCGGCTTCTCTACGAGGCTCGTGACCTTGACCACATCATCCAGATCGGTGGCCTCAACCGTGGCGATGCCATAGAGGTGGGCTGACTGGGGCGGAACCTCCATGAGGGCGATTACCGTCGCGTTCTTGATGTCGTGGACGGCAATCATGCGCTCGAGCAGAACATCGCGCTCGTCAATCAAGTCATCACCGAGGAGAACGGCGAAGGGCTCGTGTCCCACGTGCATCTGGGCTCGCAGCACTGCGTGGCCAAGGCCGAGAGGGTCTCTCTGGCGCACATAGTGCAGGGTTGCGAGGTTGGTGGAGCGAAGGACAGCATCGAGGCGACGCTGGTCACCCTTCGCTTCCAACATGGCCTCGAGCTCGGTGGCGCGGTCAAAATGGTTTTCTAGAGCGTTCTTGTTGCGACCGGTGACCATGAGGAGATCGCTCAGGCCAGCGCGCACAGCCTCTTCCACTACATATTGGATGGCAGGAGTGTCCACCACCGGCAACATTTCTTTGGGCATCGCCTTGGTGGCCGGGAGGAACCTGGTGCCAAGTCCGGCGGCGGGGATTACTGCTTTTGTGATGGGCATCTCTCTATCGTAATCCTCCGCCCTACACTGGGGTAATGGCCGAATCACTTCAGCCCAGCAAACGCGCTCTTCGCGCGGAAATACGCGAGCGCCGGCGCACCATGACACAGCTGGAGCGTGAGAACTCAGCCCAGGGCATTCTGGCGTCAATGAAGCGGGTCGTGGACGAGCACGCAGCCAGTCGCATTGCCTGCTACCTGGCAACCCAGGACGAACCGCCCACCAGGCCCTTCATCGACTGGGCACTCTCCGAGGGCTTCACCGTGTTGTTGCCGGTTGCGAGGGAAGACGGGTTGATGGACTGGGCGCCCTACGACCAGGGCGATGAGGCCGTGGACTCCACCGGTATGCCGATTCCGACCAGTGACGTCTTGGGCCCTGTGGCACTATCCCAGGTCGACGTGATTTTCATTCCCGCAGCCAGCATTGCCACCGATGGCATGCGGCTTGGCTGGGGGCGCGGGTATTTCGATCGGACGCTCGGCTCCATGAGCAAGAGACCGCCGGTGTATGCGGTGGTCTATGACCACGAAGTGGTCGATGATGTCCCCCGAGAGAAGCACGACCAGGGCGTCGATGGCATTGTCACCCCAACGCGTAGTATTCGTCTGGGCCAGTAGAGCCCACAATTACCAAGGATTAAGCCTCGCCATGCCTACCTATTCCTACCGCTGCACTGCGTGTGATCACGCCTTTGATATCCAGCAGTCTTTTACCGACGACGCGCTTGGCGTCTGTCCCGAATGCAAGGGTGCGCTGCGCAAGGTCTTCACCACGATTGGTGTGACCTTCCAGGGATCTGGCTTCTACCGCACGGATTCCCGGGCTGAAGCCGCTGGCTCAAAGAAGGCGTCGAAATCGACGTCTAGCTCCAGCCCAACGTCTGCCTCGAGCACGCCAGCCGCCTCAACGCCGGCCCCGGCCAAGCCCGCAACCAAGAAGTCAGAGAGCAAGACCGCCACTCAGTAGTGGGGCGGCTTGTCCGCTTTCAAGCGATCGTCATTAGCCGGCAGTGTCTTCTTGTCCCTCGGCGTGACAGGTTCGTCTCGTTGCCCCGCAACAGCCTCGGTGCGAACGCGGCGGGGGCCGATCTTGTTGCTGACCGGCGGTTTACTCTCCGCCATCATCCATAACGTCTGATTGCGGTTCGAGGACGGCGGCTGGCACGTGCTCTGTCACAGCAACCGATTCGGTTGCCACAAGGCCCACCAAGGTGCCAATGCGGTGGGCGACCTGGTCTGGTGCGCCAAAGAGTTCCAGCGCGTGAGCCCTGACGTAGTGCCACCCTGAGCGGGCCAGAGCGCTCGGGCGAAGGCGTAAGCCTTCTCGAACGCTCATTCCCATCAGCGACACATCGGTATCGACGGCGATGCAATATCCACCGTGGCGAGCTGCGAGCGGAATCTTGCCCTTGTAGTTGAGTTCGACGTGCATACCCATAGCCTCGAGGCGCCGGGAAAGATCCACCAAGAGAGGATCGTGTTCTTGACGATCCTCGGACCCCAGCGGTGGGCTCAGCACCTGGTGCAGAACATCTCCCAGGGCCCTGGTAGTGGCCGGGAGACGACTATCGCGGAGTTCGTCCACCCCCACACACGACAGAACTCTGATGTGGCGACGCGCTCTGGTGAAGGCAACGGCCAGTAACCGCTCACCGCCGGGCATAGACAGCGGACCAAGGTCGCTCAGCACGCGGCCGTGAGGCGTTCGGCCATACCCGAGCGAGAAAATCACCCGGTCACGCGTGAGGGCCCTCGACTGCTCGAGGGTCAACACGGTGAAGGGCTCGGTGGACTCCTGGGTAAAGAACGCGTGGAGGTCCGCGCGAGCTGCAACCGCAGCAGCGACAGCCTCGTGCACTCGGGATGCGTGCAGAGCACTAGCCGTGATGACCATCAACGACTCGTTCGGACGGCTGAGCGCGTGATCAATGACGTGCTGAAGGACAAGCGCGACCTCGCTATCCACGCTCTCCACGATTCCCGTCGTGGCATCGGGGAGCCCGTGGCCGTCCTCGACAACATCGAGGACCACCGAAGGGTGGCCCAAGAAACTTCCGGCCCAGGGCATGCTCTCCTGCTGGCCCGAGTAGAAGGAACGGTTGACTAGGGAGGCGACATCGTCGCCGCTCGGGCGATAACTCCTCGTGAGTGCCAGTGAGGGCACCAGTCCTGTCAGATCCGCCATCAGGGAATCCTTGTGCCACACATCCAAGTCACGCTCTGGCGCATTGCGATCTGAGCGAAGCCCCACCTCGAAGGGTGTGGGAGCCTGGGTGACCGGGTCACCCATTGCCACCACCTGCGGGGCGCGGCGCAGCGCGCCAATAACTTCTGAGGTTCGAAGCGACCCTGCGTCGACGACAAAAACAACATCAAACCGCAGAGTGTCTGGCAAACGGTGAACGTCGTAGGGGCTTGCGAGCCACACGGGCGAGAGCGCTTTGGCTAGGTGTGGTGCCAAGGAGGTGAGGCTGTGCACGCTGGCGGTTTGGTTTTTCAAAATCTTCTTGAGTGCAGTGGCCTCGTCCGGCCAGTCCATCAGGCCCAGGCTCCAGCGCTCAGCCAATTGCCACGCCACGCGTTGGGCGTTGCCGGCAGTGTGTGCTTCATCGACCAAGCGGAAATCTGCTTCCAAGCGCTCCAGCACTGCGGTCTCGGAGCCCAGTAGCGCCTCCTCTTTCTGGAGAATGGTCTCTAGAGCCCCTCGCCACCATGCCAACTCAAGCTCTGCCGCCACCCGCTCGCCTGCCACGTGACGGGTTGCTAGGTCGTCTACGAGTGGCTGAAGGTGCCAGTTGGCTAAGTGGTCCGCAACCTCTTGGCGACGCTCGAGGCCCTGCAGAATTTCTGACTCTTCGGCCAGTTTGCCCAGCAACCCATAGACCTCAGCGATGGTCATATCGGCCAGGCGGGTACCAGGACCGCTGATGCCCAGCACGCGATCTAGTTCAGCCAGGTCCTGCTCCACCTCTTGGTAGGCGACGTGGGCTTCACCTAAGCCGCCGGGGAGAGTTGGCGGGTGACCAGTGTCGACGAAACGGTTCCAGATCTCCCGCTGTTGCTGAATCTTGACCAAGGAATTGTGCAGGTCTCCCACGTGAACACCCGGTCGCACATACTCCTTGGCCAACGCAACTAGCCGCCGCCGCTGAAGGGTGGGGACCTCGCTGGACATCTCCTTGGGCCCGGTCGCCTTGATGAGCTCCGTGACCGGACGATCAAAGACGCTCTGCTGGAATCGATCGAGGCTGTCTCGCATGTCGACGAGTAAGTGGACGAAGATGCCCATCTGTCCCACAGTGGTGGCTTGTGGCAGTGGGGTCTGGGCGAGCAGTGCCTGCATGCGCTCGGCCAGACGCGGCAGCGCGTCGCTGTACAGACGACGCGCGCGCTCCTGGGACTTCTGCGCATCCTCGAGGTTCGCAAAGCTGACCCCATACCAGGGGGTGTCACCGGGTCCGTATTTGAACTCACCAAGCTCAGCAGCGCGGGCAAGGAGTTCGGTGGCCTGACCGAGCCCACCCGCCAGGGACACCAACGAGGTCTGATCCAGGCGCGCGGTGGTTTCTGGGGGCTTGGGCAACAAGGAGAGCTTGCCCAACCGGGTGAAGCACTCCAGGGCGCTGACACCCAATTGCTCGTCCTTCTTGGTCAAAGCCTCGCGATAGAGAAGAATGACCTTCCGCAAGCGCTCGAGTGCCGCGTCCACATCATTAAGCTTTGGCTTCTTCGTCTTCTCGTTGCGGCTAATCGCCTTGATCAGATCCGTGCCAGGCGCTTCGACACTGGCGGCCATGCCGCCAAGCCCGGCTTCGGTCAGGCGAGTCTTGACTTCTTGGAGCGTCGCCGGTCGCGGCGAGACCACCAGGGCGCGCTTGTTAGAGGCGACCAGGGCGCCCAGAGCGTTGACAAGGATTTGGGTTCCACCGGCGCCGGGTGTTACCCGCACCGCCAGGGAATTACCGCCCACAATGGTGGTGACAATGGCATCTTGTTCGGCGTCTGACTCGACAACGAAACGATCGGCATCCGCTGCGCGGTGGTCGGGGTCAATGAGTTCAACGACAACCCGGCTGGCCTTGAGGGTTTCCCTAGCGTGAGAATTACCACCCAGTGCGTCAAGAATGGGGTGGTCAAGATCCTTGGCATCATCCAGGAGCGCCTGGGACACATCGCCAAAGCTCGAAATCACTAGGCGTGCGGATACTGCGACATCGCCGCGGTGGGCGGTGAGGTCGCGTAAACGGTCGAGCGCCGGGTTTGGCTTAAATGCTCCCCCGTCATCGGTGAGTGCCACAAAGGCTGCTGCGTCCAAGGTCACCTGTAATTGCTCGGCAAAAGCATGCTGAAGGCCGGGGTTTAGCCGAACACGAGAACGCTTGAGGGTGATTTCAATATCTTGGCCCCGACGACGCAGCCGCACAGGGCGCATCAACAGTGGGCCAACGTAGTCGACACCCTCGTGCTTCCACTCGACGAGACCAATGCCTAATGCGATGGTGTCCAAGCCTCTGGTGTGGTGCAGCTCAAGGGCGTGGTCCACAAGCCGCAGGGCGGCTTTGTGGGCGGGGCGTCTAGCGACATCATCGCGAATCAGATTCCCCAGCAACGTGGGGGAGCCTGCAAGGAAGCGGGCGAGGCCACCGGGGTGCCCACGGGAGATGTCAATGCGGTTCTCGCTGAGGTCTTGGAAGTGAATCAGGGGGCTGTTTCCGCCGATGTCGGCCATCTCGTGGCGCCACGCCTCCCACGCTTCGGCTGCCTGGTTAACGGGCGTCACGCCAGAATCCCCAACGCTCACTTGGTGGGCCAAATCTCCCGACCACCACGGAGTGGTGTCGAGGGAATCTCCCACCGGGGTGGGAGCGTCGTAACTGTCGGCACGCCACACCTCTCAAACTTACGATTGAGGCTCTAATTCGGGCTTCATCCCACGCCGTGCGCTCGGGAAGGTCGGGGAGAGACGTCAGCCTGCGCCGAGACATCTATGAACGATGTCTCGAGAGATCACAGTGCACGCCCGGAGGGACTCCAACCCCCAACCTTCTGATCCGTAGTCAGATGGTCACCTAATCGTCATGGCGGTACCGGTGGGATTTGAACCCACGGTGGACTTTCACCCACACAACTTTTCGAGAGTTGCACCTTCGGCCGCTCGGACACGGTACCGCCTACGAGTGTATACCGGGCTCTGCGCCTGATTTCACCCCACATTCCGAAGCATCACCCTCTGGGTCGGTGCTGAGCCCTACGCTGGTGACATGTCCAAATCTGCCCCCGCGTATCGTTGCGATGACTGTGGATGGACAACACTCAAGTGGGTCGGTCGGTGTGGGGAATGCCAAGCCTGGGGCACCGTAACGGAGACCGGCGCCCCGACAACGGCGTCCAAGCAGGTCAAGGCCGTGGTTCCACTGGGGGACAAAGCCGCGAAGCCAATCACTGAACATTCTGGAATCGAGAGCGGCCACCTCCCGACCGGCGTTGGCGAGTTTGACCGGGTACTCGGCGGAGGAATCGTGCCGGGCGCTGTCATCTTGCTCTCGGGGGAGCCAGGTGTCGGTAAGTCGACGTTGTTGCTCGATGTCGCCGCTCATGCGGCACGCGGCGGTCGCAAAGTTCTTTACGTCAGCGCCGAAGAATCCGCGGGACAGGTCTACTTGAGGGCATCCAGAACCGGTGGCCTAAACGACAATCTTTACCTGGCCAATGACACTGACCTGGGGTCGGTGCTCGGCCACATTGAGTCGCTAAGTCCAGACCTGCTGATCGTTGACTCAGTCCAAACAGTGTCCTCAGGAGCCCTCGAAGGGTCCGCCGGTGGCGTCGCACAGGTTCGCGAGGTGGCGGCAACCTTAATTAGGGTCGCTAAAGACACGGCGCTGCCGATTATCTTGGTTGGCCATGTCACCAAAGATGGCCAGGTGGCTGGGCCCAGGACACTCGAGCACTTAGTCGACGTTGTCTGCCAGTTCGAGGGCGACCGCCAAACATCCCTGCGATTCATCCGCGCCCATAAGAACCGCTTTGGCCCCACCGATGAGGTCGGATGTTTTGAGATGAGCGGCTCGGGAATAGTTGAGGTTCCAGACCCCAGCAGCCTCTTTCGCTCCGGAACAGGAACCCCGGTGAGCGGGACCTGCATCACTATCGCGCTCGAGGGTCGACGCGCCTTGCCCGTGGAGATTCAAGCGCTTGTGGTTCCAAGCTCTGCTCCCCAACCTCGACGGGTAGTCAACGGGGTCGAATCCTCCCGCGTTGCCATGCTGCTTGCTGTTTTGGAGAGGCGAGCGGGAATCGCCCTGTCTCAGGCTGATGTGTATGTCTCCACAGTTGGAGGTATTCGCATTACCGAGCCCGGCGCGGACTTAGCCATTGCTCTGGCTGTTGCCAGCGCCGCCAAAGACACCCCCCTCTCACCGACCACGATCGCCATTGGGGAAATCAGCCTTGCTGGGGAAATTCGCCAGGTCACCCAGGCGGCCCAGAGGGCATCAGAAGCTTCCCGCCTCGGATTTGATGTGGTGCTGGATCAGTCACACGCGAGCATCGCGGAGGCTATTCGTCGGGCCTTCGCCGAAAGTCCTCAGAAGAAGGCTGCCCCGAAGTTCTAGTTGAGCAGGAACTGGCGGGTCTCCGCAGATTCCAGGTCGCCTAAGAAAACCTTCAAGTGATAACTCGCGCCACCACCGGTCGCCTCCGGGCGTGTCTCAGGGGTGCCACAGGTGTCAACAGCCGAGCGAGTCCGATCCCAGGGAATCCCTGCCGTTTCCTGCTCACTGCCTGCAAGAAGGGTGATTTCGAAGGGCACCGAGTCGGTTTGACAGTGGCTGGAGCTCCAAATCAAATCCGGCCCCGTACTGATTTCGTAGCGCTGAACATCTGTGCCGACGTCCACAATGCAGTCCACGGTGGAAATATTGCGAATGCCCATCCACAGCTGAGGGTTCATCCCGCTGTCATAGGCGGTCTGATCTGTTCTGGCCACCAACTCGATTTGGCTGGGGAGACAGTTACCCAGCGTCGACTCTTGGTTCATCGCGTCAGTCTCTGCTTGGGTGGGAGTGGAATTCACGCCAAACCCAGGCCGCACGATAATCAAGACAATGACGGCAATCACGGCAAACAACCCACCGAGCACCACGAGTCGACGGCGCCAATACACCGATGCGGGAAGTCGTCGTTGGGGCTGAGACATAGCCCTAGGTTACGACTGGGGGCATAATTTTCGGGTGTTCGACCCGGCGAGCCCCCTGAGAACTCTCTCAGGCCTCGAGGGTCTTCACCAATCGCGAATTTCCGAGCGTATTGGGCTTAACCCTTGCTAAATCAAGAAACTCAGCGATGCCCTCGTCCGGTGAGCGCACCAGTTCAACATAGACAGCAGGATCAACGAGGGTGTCATCGTGATGAGCAAAGCCGTTTCGTTCAAAGAACTTTTCCTCGAAAGTCAGGCAAAACAATCGACGAAGCCCAAGCTCGCGCGCATGCGTCTCCAGGGCGGCGAGTAAGGCTCGTCCAATTCCTTGGTGTTGGAAGGCCGGAGCCACCGTGAGGGTTCGAATCTCGCCCAGATCCTCCCAAAAGACGTGCACGGCACCACAGCCAATCACCTCGCCATCGCCGGTGATGGCAACAACGAATTCTTGGACAGACTCAAAGAGCACGACCAGGTCTTTGCCCAGCAGCACTCGCTGCTCAACAAGGGGGGTCACCAGGGCCGAGATAGCGCGGATGTCCGAGGTTCGGGCAGGCCGAACCTGCCAAGCCGTCTTCTCTGCGGGGTTCACCAGGCCAGCGTAGCGCCTAGCTTTCGAGGGCGCCGGCTTCGACAGGTTTCACATCTCTGGTGGTCGCCACGAAGGTGAACTCACCATCGACAAAGTCGACGGCGATCTGTTGACCGGGTGAGAGCTCGCCCTGCAGGATGCGCTCGGACAGCGGGTCCTCGACATTCTGCTGGACGGCGCGACGCAGTGGCCGTGCCCCCATCGTGGGGTCCCATCCGAGACGAATGAGCTCCTTCTTAGCGCTCTCCGAGACAGACATGGTCATGTCGCGGTCCATCAGGCGGTCACCCAGGCGCTTGATGAAGAGGTGCACAATCTGCATGAGCTCCTCTTCGTTGAGCTGGGGGAACACAATCGTCTCGTCAACACGGTTGAGGAACTCAGGCTTGAAGTTCTTCTTCAGCTCCTCCACGACCTTGGCTCGCATCGACTGGTAGCTGGCCTCGGTGTTGCCCTCAAGGGTGAATCCGACGGGTCCGCCCGTAATGTCCTTGGTTCCCAGGTTGGTCGTCATGATGATGACGGTGTTCTTGAAGTCCACCACACGGCCTTGACCATCGGTCAAGCGGCCCTCTTCAAGGACCTGCAGCAACGAGTTGAAGATATCGGGGTGGGCCTTTTCGATCTCATCGAACAAGACCACGCTGAAGGGCTTGCGTCGAACCTTTTCGGTGAGCTGGCCACCATCTTCGAATCCGACAAATCCTGGAGGGGCGCCGAAGAGGCGAGAGACCGTGTGCTTCTCGCCAAACTCCGACATATCGAGAGCAATCAGTGCGTCCTCATCATCGAAGAGGAACTCGGCCAGAGCTTTCGCCAGCTCGGTCTTTCCCACCCCGGTCGGACCGGCGAAGATGAAGGAACCGCTCGGGCGCTTAGGGTCCTTCAGACCTGCGCGAGTGCGTCGGATGGTCTTGGAGAGCACTGAAATCGCCTGCTCTTGACCAATAACCCGCTGGTGAAGGGCCTTCTCCATGAACATGAGACGAGCAGTCTCTTCCTCAGTCAGCTTGAAGACCGGGATTCCGGTCGCAGCGGCCAAAACTTCAGCGATGATACCTTCGTCAACGACCCCGGTGCCGCCGGCTTCGCCGCTTCTCCACTTCTTCTCCAACTGGAGGCGCTCGCCAAGGAGAGTCTTCTCTTCGTCGCGCAACGACGCTGCTTTTTCGAAATCTTGCCCTTCGATGGCGGCTTCCTTGCGGGTGCGCACATCGGCAATCTTCTCATCGAACTCACGAAGCTCTGGCGGGCTCGAGAGAATCGACAGGCGCAGGCGGGCTCCGGCTTCGTCGATCAAGTCGATGGCCTTGTCAGGCAAGAAACGGTCCTGGACATAGCGGTCAGAGAGGGTAACGGCAGCCTCGATCGCGCCATCGGTGATGGAGACGCGGTGGAAGGACTCGTACTTGTCCCTCAGGCCCTTCAAGATGTTGATCGTGTGGGCGGGGCTTGGCTGGTGAACCTGGACGGACTGGAACCGACGCTCAAGGGCGGCATCCTTCTCAAAGTGCTTGCGGTACTCATCAAGAGTTGTGGCACCAATGGTCTGGAGTTCACCTCTGGCCAGAAGCGGCTTCAAGATGCTGGCAGCATCAATGGCGCCCTCGGCAGCACCGGCACCCACCAGGGTGTGGATTTCATCGATGAACACGATGATGTCGCCCCTGGTGCGAATCTCTTTGATGACCTTCTTCAAGCGCTCTTCAAAATCTCCGCGGTAACGGCTACCGGCAATCAGAGAACCTAGGTCGAGCGAATAGAGCTGCTTGTCTCGAAGCGTCTCTGGAACATCGCCCTTGACGATGGCCTGAGCCAATCCCTCAACAACAGCGGTCTTGCCCACCCCCGGTTCGCCGACCAGAACAGGATTGTTCTTGGAGCGGCGAGAGAGGATCTGCATGACCCGCTCCATTTCGCGCTCACGGCCAATGACCGGATCAAGCTTGCCTTCGCGGGCGGCCTGGGTGAGGTTACGTCCAAACTGATCGAGGACCTGTGAGCCCTTGTCACTAGAAGAATTTTCTGTGCCGCCGACTGAGACCGGGTCTTTGCCCTGGTAACCAGAGAGCAACTGAATGACCTGCTGGCGGACGCGGTTGAGATCAGCGCCGAGCTTGACGAGGACCTGGGCGGCAACACCTTCACCCTCGCGAATGAGGCCGAGCAGGATGTGCTCGGTGCCGATGTAGTTGTGACCCAGCTGAAGGGCTTCACGCAGGCTCAGCTCAAGAACCTTCTTGGCCCTGGGGGTGAAAGGAATGTGTCCGGTGGGAGCTTGCTGGCCCTGCCCAATGATTTCTTGGACCTGCTCGCGAACAGCTTCCAAAGAGATTTCGAGGGACTCCAACGCTTTGGCAGCAACACCTTCGCCCTCGTGAATAAGGCCCAGGAGGATGTGTTCGGTGCCGATGTAGTTGTGGTTGAGCATCTTGGCTTCTTCTTGCGCCAAAACAACGACTCGGCGAGCCCGGTCGGTAAACCGCTCAAACATGTGTCCAGCTCCTCTGTGACAATCGAGTCCAGTTCTGAACTCGTACTTGAAGAGTAAAGGGTTGCAACTTCCCGTGGGGCTGTGTTCGCCCCCAGCGTGAGGAGTCGAAGCGGCTCGAGCAAGACCTTAGGCAGATACCCGGTTTCGAGTCCTACACTTCCCTCAGGATGGAAAAACAACAGCCCAAGAAGTCGGCACTACCGCCGGCTCGTCTGGGACTCTTGGTTATCGTCCTTGGGGTGGCCATCTATGGCGCCCTTGGTCTGTGGAATTAGGGGATAGCGACCGTGATTGAGAACTTTTGGGCCAACGCGCTGTTCTCGGTAACCCCCACCATTCTGATGGGGGTTCTTTTCTGGTTTGTGATGCGCTCAATACTCCGGGCAGACCGCACGGAGCGCGATTCCTACGCAGCTATTGAGCGCGAAGAGCGTCTCAAGCGAGGACTCCCCGTCGACGACTAGGTCTACTTGACCAGCGGGAACAACACGGTTTCACGAATACCCAAACCGGTCACGGCCATCAACAAGCGGTCAATACCCATTCCCATGCCACCAGTCGGGGGCATACCGTGCTCGAGAGCACGGAGGAAGTCTTCGTCCACGCGCATGGCTTCATCGTCGCCCTTAGCGCCAAGCGCTGCCTGCGCAACAAAGCGCTCTCTCTGAACTACCGGATCCACCAGTTCCGAGTAGCCGGTCGCTAGTTCGAAGCCGCGAACATAGAGGTCCCACTTCTCGACGACTCCCGGGATACTGCGGTGCTCACGAACCAGGGGTGAGGTGTCAACGGGGTAGTCCATGACAAAGGTCGGAGTGCTCAGAGACCCAATGACAAAGTGCTCCCAGAGTTCTTCCACCAGCTTCCCGTGAGTGGGTTGCGCCACCTCAATATCAAGCTTCTTGGCCATCGCAGAGAGCGTCTCGACATCGGTCTGGGGGGTAATCTGCGTTCCGCTAGCCTCACTCAGGCTGTCATAGACCGAGATTCGGTCCCACGTTCCCCCGAGGTCATACTTTGTCCCATCAGCCCACGTCACGGTGTGGCTGCCAGAAATCGCTATCGCCGCGTTCTGAACAAGCTCCTGAGTGAGATCCGCCATTTGGTGGTAATCGCCATAGGCCTGGTAGGCCTCCAGCATGGCGAACTCGGGGCTGTGGGTAGAGTCAGCACCTTCGTTGCGGAAGTTTCGGTTGATTTCAAAGACTCGCTCAATACCGCCCACCACCGCGCGCTTCAAGAAAAGCTCGGGTGCGATGCGCAAAAACAGTTCAGTACTGAACGCGTTCGACTGGGTCGTGAAAGGCCGCGCTGTGGCGCCTCCGTGCATGGTCTGCAACATCGGCGTCTCTACCTCGAGGTAGCCGTGCGAGGCAAAAGTGGCTCGTAAAGACTGGTTAATCAGCGCCCTCTGGCGCACAGTCACCCTGGCTTGCTCGCGCACAATCAGGTCTAGGTAGCGCTGGCGGACACGCGTTTCTTCGTTGAGTTCGCTGTGGAGATTCGGCAGCGGCATCAGTGCCTTGGCAGCGATTTCCCACGCAGCGACCATCACGGAGAGCTCACCGCGCTTAGAGGCGATCACTTCGCCCTCAACAAAGACATGGTCGCCGAGGTCAACAAGATCTTTCACACGTTCGAAGGAGTCTTCGCCGATGTCCCCGAAGGACACCATGGCCTGCAAGCGCTCACCGGAGCCCTCCTGCAGCGACAAAAACGCCAGTTTGCCGGTGACTCTCATGTGCACCACGCGACCAGCAATACCGACTCGCACACCGGTGGATTCTTCTGGCGCTAGTTCAGGGAACGAAGCGCGAACCTCGGAGATCGTTGTGGTGATGGCAACGCCCACCGGATAGGGCTCGATACCTTCTGCGAGCATCCGCTCACGCTTAGCGAGCCGAACAGCGTGCTGTTCGGCAATGTCCTCGGCAGACTCGGCGGTCTCGTCGTGGTCGCTCATAAGGTGGTCTTCGTTCTCATCGGCCAGTCGTCCTGCCTAGCCTACTGAGGAAAGCCCAGGCGCCGATTGTCTATTAATCGGGTGTTCCCGATGCGGGCTGCCAGAATCAGGGTTGCCTCGTCAACCGGAGCGCTCGCATCGAGCTCGCGAAAAGTCTCAGGATCAACCGCTGAGACGTAGTCGATAGCAATTCCCGGGCTCACCCCCAGGCGCTTGCGAACAGCAGACAGGGCCCCCTCGAGCGTGGGGGCTGCCTCCGCCTCGTCCAGCGCTCCCGGGATTGCACGAGCAAGGGCCCGCTCGTCATCACTCAAATAAGCGTTTCTACTGGAGAGCGCTAACCCGTCACCGGCGCGGACAGTGTCAATGGGCACAATCGTTAGGGGCAAGCTTTCATGACCCACCATCGACTCGACGAGGAATAGCTGTTGGGCGTCTTTGCGCCCAAAGAGGGCAAAGTCAGGACTCACAATGGTGAAGAGTCGCTTCACCACCGTCAGGACGCCATCGAAGTGACCCGGCCTGGATGCTCCCTCGAAAGTGTCCCCCACCCCTCCTGCCAGGACCGTGGTTTCCCGTCCCCCCGGATAAACCTCATCGACGCTTGGCACAAAGAGTACATCCACGGATCTGTCGTCCAGGAAAGCCTGATCGGCCTCGTGGTCCCTGGGGTAAGAGTCGAAATCCTCGCCTGCGCCAAACTGCAAAGGGTTGACAAAGATGCTCACCACCACGCGATTGGCGAGTTCAGCGGCCTTCTCCACGAGGGCGCCGTGGCCGTCGTGGAGGGATCCCATGGTGGGAACAAACGCAACGCTGTGGCCCTCGGACTTCCAGGCTGCGACGATGTCACTCATCTGGGCCGCGGTAGTGACGACCCTAAGTCCACTCACCCTGCGGCCCCAGCGTCTTCGTGGTTGCCAGCAACCTCGCGCAATGCGTTGTCCACGCTGGATCGCACCAGGGTGGAGAGCACCACACCGGGGTTCGGGATACCAGCGCTGCGCAGTTGTGACGCCGCCTCATAAATGGTCGTGGCCGAGAAGCTCGTGGCCAAGGCAATAGCGCTTGCCACGTGTTCCCGCACTGACTCAGCAATCACGAGTGGTTCCATGCCCATCTCCACGGCAAGCGCCTCAGCAATCGGTGTTGCCACAGCAGGAGCGCTCACCACACACCACGCTTCTCTCATGCGCACTAGATCAACGCTGGTGCCGGTGAACTCCATGAGGGGATGCAGCGTGATCGGAATTGCACCCGAATCCCTCGCTGGCATCAAGACGCTCAAGTCGTGGCGAATCGAGGTGTGGGCAACAATCTGGCCGGATTGCCAACCTCCAGATTCGGCCACTCCTGAGACAAATCCGGCGAGGTCGCCATCGGGGAGTGCAAGAACCACCAGTTCACTGCGTTCAATGATGTCCGGGACGTCAAGAAAAGTAATTCCAGGCACGACGCTTGTCACTCGCTCCAGGTCGCCATCAGAGGGTTTGCTCATCCCCACGAGATGATGCCCGGCTCCCGCCAGTGCGGCTGCGAGCACGGGGCCCACCCGACCGGCACCGATAATGCCAACCCCCAAGCGGGTGGGATCCATCACGACGTTCCTCGCTTCACCGCTCGACGCTTTTGTGCTGACTGGGGCTTGGCAATGGCCTTGATGATGCCCTTCTGGACTTCGAGCCACCACCCCTCGAGAGCAACCCTATCGAGGGCTGGGATTCGGGTGGAGACGGGGCCCTCGACGCCCTGCAGCGCAAAGAGTCCAAGACCCAGGGCCTGATGCCAGGGGCCCACCGAGATGCTCGAGCTTTGGACCCGAGCCAGAGGCATGACGGAGAGCTTTCGAATCAAGGTTCCTGTGCGCAGAAGAATCACGTCGAAGAGCAAGGCCCCGCCGTTGACCCTGTAGCTCAATGGAATTCTGTAGCGGGCCCGCTGGGGAGAGCCAATCGACACCGTGACGCCAGGGTTGCTGGCAATCCAGTCCACATGGGTGCTCGAGAGGCTCGACACAAGGACCCCCCTGGCTTGGTCGCCATCGAGGTTCGGGATGCACTTCGCCACCACGCGCAAGACCTCCGCCAGTGTTGCCACCGGCAAGAGCATGGTGTGGGAGGGCGTCCTTGACACCTGGGCTCCCGGAGTGGAGGCAAGGTTGGCCTCAAGTCGCCACCAACCAAGCGCTCTCCACGGCCACGGTTGGCTCACCTGAAGAGCGTGAATGCGCCCCGGGGGAATGGTCTCCACACTCGTCGCGAGCAGCCCCAGTGATACTCGGATGTCCTTATCAACGGTGTCCACGACAAAGCTGCCCACCCTGAAGAATCGATCCGCAAGATAGGCGACATAGACGATCACAACAACGATCACGCTCAACCACGTCACCAGTTCGCCGGAGCGAATCGATGCGATTGAGGCAGCCAGGAGACCACCAACAAAAATGATGGACTCCACGCTGAGCACGAGCGAGGCAAGATAACGAAACAGAGGAACCTCCACCTCACGGGTCACGGCGCTGCCCTCCCCCTCCGAGTCGGCAGCGTCAGTCGACGAGGGCTCCATGATTTCCCGACGGACTTCTTCGGCTGTGGCCTTGGGGAGATAGGCGAGAACGAGGCTGGCATCGTTCCCCGCTGCTTGAATATCGAGTTTGGCAAGCCCGAGCAGACGCGGAATAAGTGGTCGGCGAACACCCACCGCATTAATGCGATCCAGCCTTAGTCGCCTCGATGACCGAAACACAACGCCCTTTTTTACCTCGATGGCATCGTCGCTCATGCGAACAACGTGGAGTCGCCACTGCAACCAGATCACGCCGCCTCCCACCAGGGCCAGTGTCGCCACAACGCCCCAGAAAGACACCGCCCACTCGAGCACGCGAACAAGCGACTCGGTCTCGGCAATCTCGTCCGGGTCAACTTTCGCTATGTCGAGCAGAAAACCAACGAACAATGCCTCCCACGTCGTTGCGACGAGGAACCCCACGATGCCAGCAATGGCTAAGCCGCCCTGCAGCACAGGAGTGAGCGGGTGCAGGCGATACCAACGTCCATCACGCAACCAAGCCGCATGGCGCAAAGTGGGTGTGGCCACTACTAGAGACCTGCCCGCCTGGACTCGGCAACGGCAATCAAGTGGTCGCGAAGGTTTTCTGCCTCAGCGATGGGCACGCCGGGAATCGTCACGCCACTTGACGCTGCTGCTGTCACCACTCTCAGTTCCGATAGGCCAAGAAGTCTGGTGAGTGGACCTCGGGAGATATCGACCAGTTGAAGCCGACCGTAGGGCGCTGCCACCTGACGGCGGAAAAGAATTCCCCTCTGAACAACAACGTCATCGTCGCGCAAGCCATACCGGATTGCCCTGACCCTGCGCGGCACCAAGGCCAGCGTGACAAGTGCAACCGCGCCCACAAGAGCAAGGGGGTACCACGAGAATCTCTCCACGTCCCGGTCGTCCACCCACAGGGGCAGTGTGGCCACGAAGAGCGGCCCGGCAAGAAGACCCAGAGTTTCGACGAAAGCCACCAGAACAAAGCGCGGGCTTACAGGCTTCCACTCGATGGTGGCAGTTGCCGTCATGCAATGTCCCCTTCGGGCGCTTCCAGCGCCAATCCCTGCGTGGAGTCGGGTGGCAGTGTGCACCACCGCTCCGCCGTTATTCCACTACCCGTCAACAGTATGGCCCCGAGCAGTGCCCCAGCAGTTGCCCACAGTGTCTCCTCGGTCACCACCGGCCTCGTGAGAAAGAAAATTCCCACACCAATCGCAGCGCCCAGGAACAGTGAGCCGGCGACGGTGGTGGATTTGGCAAGAAGCACCACCCTCGTTGCATAGAAAGGATCAAGGAGATCTCGCCGGGAGGCCGACTGCAGCCGCTGCCGAATCGGCCAGGCAATCGAGAGAACCAGCGCCCCCAGTGAAGCGAGAACCAGCCCCCACGACCACGGGGGGACAATGACTACTTGGCCAAACGCGCTGAGCACACCCTCCAGAGCCCACGCCGCAACGCCCCCGATGATCGACAGGATCACCATCGTCATCGGCCTGGTGTGGGTCACGGAGCGTCCGAGGCCAAGCCACCGAGGAGGGTGGCAACTGCGCCACGTCCTGGCAACACCGCCTCGGGGTCCACCTCGTTCCATGGCTCCAACACAAAGCGTCTCTCGTGAGCCCGAGGGTGGGGAATGCTCAAGCCGGCGCTCTCGGAGACACGATCGCCATAGGTGATGAGGTCGAGATCGAGGGTGCGATTCGCGTAGCGCTCGTCTCCGCGCACTCGGCCGTGTGCTTCCTCAATACCGAGGAGTAGCCCCAGCGTTCGCTCTGCTGACCAGGCTGAATCCAGCAATATCACCTGGTTGAGGTAGCGGGGCGCATCTGCGTCTGCGCCATCGGCTCCCAGTGCGAGAGTTTCCACCAGGCTCGAGGCGGCACGAACCACAAAGCCTTCGGTGGCTCGAATATCGGCAAGCGCGCTGTGCGCTAAGTCCTCCCGGTCGCCGAGATTTGATCCCAGCGCCACGACACACGATGTCCACCCGTCGGTCATGACACCACCCGAGATCGTTCCCGATACAGCGTGACCGAAACCCCCGCGAGCGTCACCGGCATAGGCGCCGAGGGCTTATGAATGGTCACGCGGGCCGCGTGAGCCTGGTCAAAAACAAAAATAGCCCGAAGCACCCGCATCGCCACTGCTTCCAGAAGATTCAGGGGCTCCCCCGCCACAGCATCTCTCACCGCGGAGGCCAGAGCACCGTAATCCAGAGTGTCCTCCAAGGCATCGGAAGTGGCCGCCGCAGTGGCATCGACCTCAACGTCGACATCGACCACAAAGAGCTGGCCGTCCGCCCGCTCGTGGTCGAAGACCCCGTGATGAGCAAAGACCTCAATGCCAGTGAGGTGAATGGTGTCATTCACTGCGTGCCCCCTTCGGCTAAAGCCTGCCAGACATCCAAGGCCTGGGTATGAATCAGGGGGTTGTGCACGCGGAGCCCCCAGACACCTCGCTCGGCAAGAAGCGCCCCCAAGACAGCAGAGGGTTCATCGCGCTGCGCAATCTCGTGACCCTCCGGCAGTAACTCACCGAGGAACCGTTTACGTGAGGCACCCAGAAGCACGCGGTGCCCCAGCGACGTCACTTCGTCGATGCCAGACAGGAGTGCCCAGTTGTGAGCTGGCGTCTTCGCGAACCCCACTCCCGGGTCAAGAATGATGCGATCGGCGCTAATTCCTGCCCCCACGGCCAGCGCGACTCTCTCCTGCAGTTCACTCCTGACATCTCTGGCCACGTTGTCATAGCGGGCCAGCTCATCCATGACATCGCTGTGGCCGCGCCAGTGCATGATGACGTAGTCGACCTCCGACTCCGCCACCACAGAGAACATGTCAGGGTCAGCGAGCCCGCCGGAGACGTCGTTCACGATGGTGGCGCCGGCCTCGATGGCCGCTCGCGCTGTGGAAGCGTTCATAGTGTCAATGCTTGTCACATAGCCGCGCTTCGTGAGGGCCTCAATCGCGGGGATAACGCGTTCTTGTTCAACCTCCACAGCCACGCGCTGCGCCCCGGGCCTGGTGGACTCGCCACCCACATCGATGACCCCAGCGCCGTGCTCGACGAGCAACGTCGCCTGGGCGATCGCCCGGTCGTGAGAGAAAAATTCACCGCCATCGCTAAAGGAATCCGGGGTGACGTTCAGCACCCCCCACAACACTGGCCGGGCCGGATTCACGCCCAGTCTTCTGCTTCGGCGAGCATCAGCGCTTCGTGCCGGGGCGTACCCTCGGCGAGAGTACCCTGCGCCGCAACCGTTACCGTCGTGAGTGTCTGTTTGGGCCCTCGGTATGCGACACAACCGTGGACTGCTGAAATCACTGCAAGCGCACCCGATGCCACTCCTGAGGAGACCAAGGAGTGAACAATCATTTCGCCAACCCGCTCTTGCAGCTGTGGTCTGCGTGACACCAGTTCAACTAGTGACACCACAGTGCCAAGACCCAGGATTCGATCCCCTGGCGCATAGACGACGCTCACGACCCCTTCGAAGGGAAGCAAGTGGTGCTCGCACAGCGAATGAAAACTGATGTCCCGCATTGCCACAAGCTCGCCACGTTCGTGATCATCGGCGGCAACGGGCCTGGCATCCACAAGAAACTGGACTGGGTCAACACCGACTCCCGAATAAAGGTCGGCAAAGAGCTCAGCAACCCGCTCGGGGGTATTCACCAGTCCCGGGCGCTCTGGATCTTCCCCCACGGCGACCAGAATGTCGTGAACCGCGCGTTTGAGCGCCTCGCTATCCACGATCACCGTCGGTGGCGTCACGCCTCATCGCCCTGGGCTTCGACTGGTCACTGCGGCTCGCAGGCTTCTTGCCAGGGGCGCGAGTCGACGAGTCCTTCTTGACCGGAACGGACACTGGCCCCTTCGTCGATACCGGACGTTGGGGATTGGAGAGCCATTGTGGGCGGGCGGGTAGCTTTTTGACACCGCGGAAAATTTCAGCCAACTGAAGGTGATCGAGCGTTTCCTTCTCAAGAAGTTCCGTCGCGAGGCGATCGAGAATGGCGCGGTTGGAATTGAGGACCTTCCAGGCTTCCGTGTGAGCCTGGTCAATGAGACGCCGAACTTCCTCGTCGACGCTCTGCGCAACCGCATCGGAGTAATCCCTCTGATGACCCATGTCCCGGCCTAGGAAAACCTCACCGCTGGCCTGCCCCAACTTCACAGCGCCAAGCCCAGCACTCATGCCGTACTCGGTCACCATGCGCCTAGCAATAGAGGTCGCCTTCTCAATGTCATTCGAGGCGCCGGTAGTCGGATCGTGGAAGACAATTTCCTCAGCAACCCGGCCACCCATGGCATAGGCGAGTTGGTCAAGTAGCTCGTTGCGCGTAACCGAATACTTGTCATCCAGCGGCAACACCATCGTGTATCCGAGTGCCCGCCCGCGGGGAAGAATCGTGACCTTCGTGACCGGGTCGGTGTGGCGCATGGCGGCAGCTGCCAGGGCGTGCCCACCCTCGTGATACGCCGTAATCAGCTTCTCTTTGTCGCCCATCATTCGGCTGCGGCGCTGAGGACCGGCCATCACGCGATCAACAGCCTCATCGAGGGTCTCGTTCGTAATGGTCTTCTTGTTGACCCGCGCGGTCAACAAGGCCGCTTCGTTAAGCACGTTGGCCAAATCTGCACCCGTGAAACCCGGGGTTTTTCTGGCCAACACAGCGAGGTCGACGCCCTTGGCCATCGGCTTGCCCTTGGCGTGAACCTCAAGAATCTTCTGTCGGCCCTTCATATCAGGGGCGTCGACCTGAATTTGACGGTCAAAACGTCCAGGACGCAGCAGCGCAGGGTCCAAAATATCGGGGCGGTTAGTCGCAGCAATCAGAATCACGTTGGTTTTGGGATCAAAACCATCCATCTCCACGAGCAACTGGTTGAGCGTCTGTTCGCGCTCGTCGTGACCGCCGCCCATGCCGGCCCCACGGTGTCTTCCAACAGCATCAATCTCGTCCACGAAGATGATGGCCGGCGCGTTCTCTTTGGCCTCTTTGAACAAGTCGCGAACACGAGAGGCGCCAACGCCGACAAACATTTCGACAAAGTCAGAACCGGAGATGGAATAGAACGGAACGTTGGCTTCGCCAGCAACGGCCCTGGCCAACAGTGTCTTTCCGGTCCCTGGAGGGCCGTAGAGCAGGACGCCCTTGGGAATCTTCGCCCCCACCTTCAAGAACTTCTCGGAATCCTTGAGGAACTCCTTGATTTCGTGAAGTTCTTCAATGGCTTCATCTGCGCCAGCAACATCCTCAAACGTGACCGCTGATGTCTCTTTAGAGACCAGCTTCGCCCGAGACTTTCCAAACTGCATGATGCGCGAACCGCCACCCTGCATGGAACTCAGCAGGAACCAGAAAATCAAACCAATCAGCACAAACGGCAGGAGCAAGCCAAGAAGGCTCACAAACCAGTTCGTCTTGGGAACCTCGTCAGTGAACTCAGCAACATCCGAGTTGGTGACAGCGTCCACAATCTCTTCGCCACGGGGGCCCACATAGAAGAACTGCACCTGTTTCCCGAGTCCATCGACATTGGTGGTCAATTCCAAGTCAACGCGCTGCTCGCCGTCAATGATGGTGGCGCTTGTGACCTGATTGTCGCGAAGAAGTCCAAGGCCCTCCTGGGTCGACACCTGACGGAAGCCACCGGCAGTAAGTAAGGACACTCCAATGACAACAACAAGAGAACCCACCACGACATAGGGCAGAGGGCCTGTGATGAGCGACTTAAACGTCGTTTTTGTCCGAGCCATACCTGCCTGCGGTACCTTTCCCCATCAAAGTTGTCACTAGCGACTACCTAACAGGCTAGCGTGCCGGACTGACGCCCTAGTCGCTATAGACAGAGGGCTTCAGTACGCCTACTCCTCGAAGGTTTCTGTAGGACTCGGCATAGTCCAGTCCAAAACCCACCACAAAATCATTAGGGATATCAAAACCGAGGTAATCAACCTTCACATCCACCTTCATCGCATCGGGCTTGCGCAGCAGCGCAGCGACGTGAACCGTTGCTGCCTGGCGACTGGAGAAGTTCTCCAACAGCCAGGACAGAGTAAGGCCCGAATCCACAATGTCCTCGACGATGATCACATCGCGGCCCTCCAGCGAGATGTCGAGGTCCTTCACAATCCGCACGACTCCGCTGGATCGGGTGGAGTGCCCATAGCTGGAGACCGCCATCCAGTCGATTTCGATCGGGATATGGAGCTCTCTGGCTAAATCCGCCATCACCATCACCGCCCCCTTCAACACCCCAATAAGGAGCGGAGTGGAGTTGGGGAAATCCTTCTCAATGCCCCGGGCAATGCGGGCAACTCCCTCGGCAATCTGTTCCGGCGTGAGCACGACCGACTCAATATCATCCGCGACGTCGCTAAATTCCATGGCCCGTTTCTCCCCTTGCTCTAGGACACAATTCTCGCGTGAATGGCCGTGCCCTCGCGACCAACACGGGCTCCAGCGACAGAAACCTCAGATTGACCCTTCCAGCCGGTAATCAGGGCAGAAACCTCGCGAATGTGCTGAAAACTGGGGCTTGGTGCGCCGACGCTGATAATCAGGTGGCGGAGCACCCTGGAGCGCAATGCTTCTGGCTGTTGGGCAAGGCCCGCCACCTCAACGCTCCAATGCCCCGGAGTGTGTTCGCTCGAGACGCTCACAAAGAGTGTTTGTGCGAGGTCATCAAGAACCGCGGAGTCGTTGCGAAAGAGCTCAGCGCTCCTGGCGAGTGCTTCGGTAATGCCCGGGCCGAGGGCGCTCTCCATCAACGGCAAGATTTCCGTGCGAACTCGCACTCGCGCGAAGCGCGGGTCAGAGTTGTGTGGGTCTTCCCACCAGCTCTCACCAGCATCACTGAGCGCGCTCCGCAGGGCCTCTCGTCGAAGCCCCAGGAGTGGGCGGTGGTAGACGCCATCGGTTCTGGTCATTCCTTTGAGACTCCCGGGGCCACTGCCCCGGGCAAGGCCCAGCAGCACAGTCTCGGCCTGATCGTCCTCGGTGTGAGCAAGCAACAATCCCAGCGCGCCGGTTTCCGTGAGGGCTTCGCTAAAGGCACCGTAGCGCGCCTGTCGTGCCGCGTCCTCTGGGCCTTCACCGCTGGTGACCAGGACAACCTTGGTGAACACAGGGGAGAGTCCCCATCCTTCGGCAGTGCGAGCTGCTCTAGCGGCAACGTCGGCGGAATCGGCCTGGAGTTGGTGATCAACAATGACGGCGCCGACCTGAAGGCCGAGTTTCGGAAGTTCGAGAGCCGCAGCCCACGCGAGAGCCAGGGAATCTCCTCCGCCGCTCAGGGCAACGAGATAGAGACCGTCTGAAGGGTTATCGCGTGATTGCGCCCACTCCCGAATGGCACGTCTGGTGTCAGCCATGGCAGGAGACAACCGTGGACGTCTCTCTGAAGTGCCATGCTTCACCACCCGGTAAGGTTACTTCACGAAACTTTCTTAACAAGGAGACCCCCGTCATGGCCCACTATCCCGCCGTTATCGAAATCCCTCGTGGTAGCCGGAACAAGTACGAAGTTGACCACGAGACCGGCAGGGTTTATCTCGACCGTGTTCTCTACACCTCCTTCGTGTACCCCGCCGACTACGGCTATTTCGAGAACACGCTCGGCCTCGATGGCGACCCCGTGGACCTCCTCCTCCTGACCGAATACCCACTCTTTCCCGGCGTTGGCGTGAAAGTTCGCCCGGTTGGTGTCTTCAACATGACCGATGACGGAGGCAGTGATGCCAAGGTTGTTGCTGTTCCAGCCGGTGACCCCCGGTGGGAGCACATTCAGGACCTCGGCGACATCCCCGAGTACACGCGAAAAGAAATCGAGCACTTCTTCGAGCACTATAAGGACCTTGAGCCCACCAAATGGGTCAAAACCGAAGGCTGGGGTTCAGCTGCGGATGCCGAAGCAGCGATTCAAGCTGGTATCGCTGCATTTCCCGGCCACTAGGACTTAGCCCAGTCGGATTCCTCGATTGACGAAGAAGGGGTAGGGGTCTTGGGCGACCATGTTCTGCCTGGTCTCCAGGTGGAGGTGGCATCCCCTAGATCCCCCGGTGTTACCGATCCGACCTATCAACTGTCCGGTAGCAACGGTCTGACCAAGCTGCACATACAGCGAACCGTTCTGCAGGTGGGCATACCCGGTGGTAAAACCGTCCTCGTGGCTCACCCGGATGAAGTTTCCTGAGGTCCCCAGCCACCCGGAGTAACTCACCCGGCCTCCCCTGGCCGCATAGACCGGCTTGCCACAAGCGGTTGCTAAGTCAATACCAGCGTGCAGGCGCGCAACGCCATAAATCGGGTGCACCCGCATTCCAAAGTGGCTGGAGACATACCCACCAGAGGGTCTTGCCCACCCCGCACCGCTGATTTGGCCGGGGTCAATCATTCCGGCGACAGTGCCGCCCTGTTTGGCCTTTGCTCTCTCAATCTCGCCTTTTTGGTAGTCGGCTTCAGTGGCTTCGCGCTGCTCAATCAGCACTTCGAGTTGTGCTTCAAGCCGGGCGCTGTTCTCCAACTGGGCCTCAACCGCTGCATAAGCGCGCATGGCCGCAGCGTTGGCGGCCTCATAGGCGGCTTCCGCAACAAGCTGGAGTTCTTCCCTGATCTGGCGAGCCACTTCGGCCTGATCACTCAGCGACTGCGCCGCGTTTTGATCAGCGAGCGCTCTGGCATAAATACCATCGGTTTGTTCTGCGATCTTGGCCGCGTATCCAATACGGCTCAGGAGTTCCGTGGCGTCATCGCCGCTGATAAACAGTGTCGCTGATAAATCGGCTCCGCCGACGCGGGCGAGCTCGGCGATGAACTGTCCGGCTTGAAGCCTGGATTCCTCTGCAAGCACCTGGGCTGAGTCTGCCTCGCCCTGCAGTTGTTGCTGACGGAAAGTTGCCTCGTCCAATTCCGCGAGGGCCTCGTAGTAGATCTCACCCAGTCGGGCGGCCTCCATTTCTGCTTCCGCGGCTTCTTTTTCAAGCTTTTCGAGGAGGGCCATAATCTGCTTGACCTTGGCTTCAGCCTTCGCCACGTCGCGCCTGGCGTCTTGGACCTCTTCCCAGGTGGGGTACTCATCCGCGAACGCTGGGGAGTTAAAGGGGACACCAATACTCAGCACCATCACGAGAGCGCCAATGGCTGCAAGGGTGGACACGACAAAACGGGGGCGTGCGGGGGTCACGAAATATAACGATAGCCACATCTCCCCCAAAGGCCAGTATTTAGGCGGGGCGTGGCACTAATGGCTTGGGGTTTGCATTAGTACCCCGCGCTCTCTAGACTCAAACCTTGTTGTTATGCTTCGGCGAATAGCTTCGGCCCCATCGTTTAGAGGCCTAGGACGCCGCCCTTTCACGGCGGTAGCACGGGTTCGAATCCCGTTGGGGTCACCATATAATTTAATACGCAAGGCCCTGTAGCGCAGTTGGTTAGCGTGCCGCCCTGTCACGGCGGAGGTCGCGGGTTCAAGTCCCGTCAGGGTCGCGGTAGTGGGAGAGCCTCTCGTTGGAGAGGCTCTTTCTCCACCTGGCTCTGTAGCTCAGTTGGTAGAGCGTTCGACTGAAAATCGAAAGGTCACCGGATCGATGCCGGTCGGAGCCACAACATCATGCAGGCAGGCTTGCCAGCATTCGCCTCGTGGAAATCAACACGCCACCCAGGACCGCGGGAATTCCTCCACCGGGGTGAACTGAGGACCCCACCCGCCACAACCATGGGTTTCGTGGCGAGTTATAGCCGGGCTTATGAAAGGGTCCACTGCGCCACCAAGGGGCAGGTTCCCCATAGAGCGCGCCGCCGACCGCCCCAAAGCCCTCGAAATACTCGGGGTCAAGAATCAGATGATCGGTCATCATCTCGGTGATGGGCCGCTTCAGTCCCAGCAGATCAGAAAAGCGTCGGGATTCGCTCTGGACAAAATCGTCATCAAAACCGAATGGGCGGCCGTTCGGCGGAGCGGTCAGCAAGAAGGCCGCTACTGAGCGGGTGTTGGGATAGATCTGGCCTGGTCGGTAGTAGTTCAGAAAGGCCATCGTCTGCGTCGGAACAACGCGCTTTCCGAGCGCATCAAAAAGGTCCGCTGGGCGCTCTGGCATCATTACCGAGTGGGTGACGACGTGGTCTGGTAGGTCCTCATCCAGGACACCAAAGACCGCCACCCCTGAACAGGACAGCCTCTTCGGAGCCTTCTTGGCCGGCGCGCCCATCAGGCCCTCAAGAATGCCGCCATCCAGAGCGCTGACAACGTAATCAGCGTCATAGGTGGCACGCTCGCTCACGACTGTGCCCTTCGATACAGACACCACGGGCTCAGACAGGTGAATATCGACGCCCGCATGGCGGGCGAGTTTCTCGAGACCCAGTGCGATCTCGTAAACACCGCCGCTCGGGACCCACACACCATCGGCAGCCATCACGGCAGCCATGCTCGCGTAGAGCGCGAGTGTCTGGCTGGGGGCAACACCGGCGTTCAGCGTGTGAATGGCGACCACGTCTTTGAGCTCCTGGGGCATCCAGGGCAGGCCCTTCAAGAACGCCTCAGTAGTGAGCCTGGTTCCATAACGGGACAACAATCCCCCCAGTGCCGGCAGCACCTTCGGATCCCACGGATCGGAAACCAAGAGGTCAGTAATCGCTGGACCCAGAGTTCCGTGTTCAGCCTCGAATCGTGACCACGCCTCATGCCAGGGGTGCCCGGCCTCCACCGGCAAGTTTGCCTGGGAGCCGCGGTAGTAGTAGCGACCAACCTCTGGCAAACGCTCGAGGGTCACCCCGGCAATGTCTGCCGCGCTCTCGCCCGCGGGCCCGAGGGCGTCATAGGCCGCCATGACCTGGCGCCACACATCAGGAAAAGTCACCATCGAGGGCCCGGTGTCAATGCGTTGGCCCGCAAGTTCGATGCGGCGACTCTTGCCGCCCACCCAGTCCTGGCGCTCAATCACAGTGACCTGGTGACCGGCCCTTGCCAGCAGAGCAGAGGCGGCCAGGCCGCCAAGCCCCGCACCAATAACGACTATGCGACTCGTCATGGAGCTGGGTAGGAACCAAAAGTCAGGCCAGCCACCAACTGCACCCCGGCCACAGCCCCGGCTAGGTAGGGGAAAGCCACAGAGTAGCGATAGAGGCTCTTCGCCTGCGCGGTCGTTGGCTTTCGCCACTGAGCGACAATCAGCCAGAGCGCCAAGATTGCGTTCACAATCGCCACCGGGATGTTCACCATCCAGAACAGAACCGTCGAGACGCTCCACCAGAAGCCCGACCAGATGAGTGAGCCCTTGAGTCCAAACTTGACCGCGGTGGTGATGATGCCCACCGATCCATCTTCCTCAATGTCCTGAATGGCGTCATAGACGTGCTTGGCCATCGACCAGGCCATCAGACCGATTGCTGCCGCCCACAACGGTGTCTCCCCGAGCGCATAGGGGACAAAGACAAGGGGGAAAGCGTAATCAGCGTTAGACACCGAGTCCAGAATCGGCCGGCCCTTGAAACGCAGGGGCGTTGCCGAGTACTGCCAGAACGAGAACGCATAGAGCGCCATCCAGGCAACTGCTTCCCAGGG
>JBIIFP010000016.1:0-28531 GCA_044237205.1 Pontimonas sp.
CTCCAACAACTGTGATCTTTGCTTCGCTAGTGTCGCCTGCAACACCGGCAATAATCGGCTCTTCCACGTTTTCTCCCTCGCTGGTGTCAGAAACCCAGGTTCCTGATTCTTCCGTAAATGACGACCTCACGTGCAGGGTCACTCCGTGACGCCTGGCAAACTCGACTGCCCGAATGTTGATGACCTTCGCCCCAGCAGCCGCCAACTCGAGCATCTCTTCATAGCTGACCCGATTTAGCTTGCTGGCCTTCTTCACCACTCGTGGGTCAGCACTAAACACCCCGTCAACATCGGTGTAAATCTCACACACCTCAGCATTCAAAGCCGCCGCCAATGCAACCGCAGTGGTGTCGGATCCTCCACGCCCGAGAGTGGTGATGTCTTTCGAGTCGTGGTTAAACCCTTGAAAACCAGCAACGATGGCAATAGCGCCCTGGTCCAAGGCTTCGCGAACCCGGGTCGGCGTCACATCAACAATTCGAGCGCGTCCGTGCTGGGCATCAGTCATCATGCCCGCCTGGCTGCCGGTGAATGACCGGGCATCAAACCCCAAGTCGCCAATCGCCATAGCCAACAGCGACATGGAAATACGCTCACCTGTGGTGAGCAGCATGTCCATCTCGCGAGAGGCAGGGGAACGGCTCACCTGGTTGGCCAAATCGATCAAGTCATCAGTGGTGTCACCCATGGCTGACACGGTCACCACAACGTCGTGGCCGGCCTCTTTGGTGCGCGCAATTCGGGCAGCAACGCGCTTGATGCTCGCTGCATCGGCGACAGAAGAGCCACCAAACTTCTGCACAATCAAGCTCACGCGCTAACTCCAGCCCTCGAATGACCGCGAGGGCGGCCAAATACCCCTGAATTCTAGCGCCCAGTCAACTGTTCTCTGCCCGAGAGGCTACGAGAAGGTGCGGCGCCCTTCAAACGCGCGGCCCAAGGTCACCTCATCCGCGTATTCCAGGTCGCCACCGACAGGTAAGCCACTGGCGAGGCGGGTCACGGTGAGCCCTGGCTGGACCAAAAGCCTGCTGAGGTAAGTAGCGGTCGCTTCCCCCTCGAGGTTTGGATCCGTGGCAATAATCACTTCCGTGACCGAAGAATCAGCCAATCGGGTCATCAACGAAGAAATACGAAGGTCGTCCGGCCCAATTCCATCAATCGGACTAATGGCCCCACCGAGCACATGGTAATAACCCCGATACTCGCGGGTTCGCTCGATGGCCAATACATCCTTTGCCTCTTCGACCACGCAGATCATTGCTGGATTACGTCTCGCGTCTGAACAAATTCCACAGGTGTCTTGGTCAGAAATCATCCCGCAAATCTGACAGAAACGAACCTTGTCCCGAATGGTGGACAGAAGCTCGGACATCTTGGTGGGGTCGTAGTTTTCGTTCTGGACAACAAAAAACGCCATTCTCTGCGCTGATTTGGGCCCGATGCCTGGCAATTTGCCAAACTCATCAATCAGATCCTGAACAATCCCCTCGTACACGGCTATTTGTCCTCTGCGGCATCGGCCGGGTGCTCAGAAATTAGCTGACCGCCCAAAACCTCACGAATCACAGCCTCACCAACCTGGGACAATGCCCCGGTTGTCGAACTTTCATCCTCCGCTTCAGCCTCTGCCTCGCCAGGAGCTCCGTCGGCAGGCTCTGGAACAACTTCCTCAGCGGGTTGTTCCGCTGCGCCGGGGAGGCTGACAGTGGGCCACGATGCTCTAGCGGTGGCTTTAGGCGCAACCGGTGCTTCGTCTGCGACTGTCTCAGCTAGTTCTTTGGCAACAGGCTCCATCGCGAGCTCCTGGACCTTAAATCTCACGCGATGACCAGAGACCGCCAAGATGGCGTCCCTCACCAGCTCTGCGCTGGCCGGGAGCCCAGGACCCTGCGGCTTCTTGAGGATTTCAGCACTTGCCAGGGAGGGGAACCCGATGGTGACGACGTCATCCACGAGGGCAACAACCTCAGTGTTGGCAAGTGCCGTCCACACTGCCCGCTTTTTCTCCCCAACGGCCTCAACAATTTTTCCCCAGGACGACAGCATCAAGTCCAGAGATAAAGGCTCGGCCGGTGCCGCTGGGGCTGGCTCCGGGGCAACTGGCTCAGGCACAGCCGGTTGAGACGCGTTCGCCGGCACTGCCGGTTTTTGTAGCGGGGACGCGACCGCGGTGTGAGGAGTTGCGGGCGCTCCGATTGACACCAGCAGCCGCGCCATCAACAATTCGAGGTGAAGCTTGGGCGATGTGGCACCCGTCATTGCCATCAATGCGTCGTTGATGACATCAGCGATGCCAGAGAGCTTTGGCCCACCGATATTGGCGGCGATTACCGTCATCTGATCGATGACGGGTGCACTGGTTCCAGGGAGGAGCGCCGTTGCAGCGCTTCCGGCAGCATCGACCACGATGATGTCTCTCGTGAACTCCAAGAGGTCCTCGGCGAATCGCCTCGGGTCCTGTCCTGAATGGATGACCTTGTCGAGAGCGTGGAAACTGCCAGGGCCATCGCCAGCGGCGATGGCGGTCATGACCTCGGCGAGTAGCTCACCGTGCGTGTAGCCAAGGAGGGCTACTGCACGGTCGTAGGTCACCGTCGCATCGGGCGAGCCCGCAATCAGCTGATCGAGGACAGACAGGGTGTCTCGGACAGACCCGCCACCGGCCCGAACAACCAGCGGCAAAACCCCCTCCTCAACAGCAACGCCCTCGCTGGAGCACATCTGCTCGACGTAGCGAAGAAGTTCAGCCGGTGGGACCAGGCGGAAGGGGTAATGGTGGGTGCGGGACCGAATGGTCCCAATCACCTTGTCGGGTTCGGTTGTCGCAAAGATGAACTTCACGTGCTCGGGAGGCTCTTCAACAATCTTGAGAAGCGCATTAAATCCCTGGGGGGTGACCATGTGTGCCTCGTCGAGGATGAAAATCTTGAAGCGGTCTCTGGCCGGCGCGAAGACCGCCCGCTCACGCAGTTCTCGGGCGTCGTCAACGCCGTTGTGGCTGGCAGCATCAATCTCGACGACGTCGAGAGAACCTCCACCATCACGAGAGAGTTCAACACAACTGGCGCATGTGCCACAGGGAGTATCAGTGGGGCCCTGCTCGCAGTTCAGGCACCGGGCAAGGATTCGCGCTGAGGTTGTCTTGCCGCATCCCCTGGGTCCGCTGAAGAGATAAGCGTGATTAACACGGTCCGTCGTCAGTGCATGACGGAGGGGGTCAGTGACCTGAGACTGGCCAATGAGCTCAGCAAACGTCTCGGGACGATACCGACGATAAAGAGCGTGAACCACACCTGGAGCCTACCGGGCTCCACTGATGACGGCCGCGGTCTCTTCAGAAAAGAGATGACTCCCCGCGCACCCGCCAGAGCCCAGTTACCCTTGCTACGTTTCCGTCCTAGGGGGTTAGCCAAGTTAGCGCCACGCGAGGAGCCACCCAAAGTTTATCGTTAGGATGACTAGAGCGGTGATCGACCTAGGTCACTCATCGCATCGGAGAATTCGCCTAGTGGCCTATGGCGCACGCTTGGAAAGCGTGTTGGGTGAAAGCCCTCGGGGGTTCGAATCCCCCATTCTCCGCCAGCAACTCCCTTGATTTAGAGCCTCAGTAGGGGCGTTTATCGAGGGAGTTTTTGCTGCTTGTGCAGTTGTATGTGCACTAACGACAGCAAACCGATGGGCAGCGAGCCACAGCGAACGCCGCGACCTTCCCATTGTGCAACTGCCTAGTGAGACACAACCGGTACTCGTTAATGGATTTTGTCCACAAGAGAAGTCTTCAAGATGGCTACTCTCTCAGGCGAATCACTTTCCACATCAGAAAAGAAGCTTTCCTAATCAAAATCCTCCGCACGTCAAAGACACGGTGAAACGCTCGGGATAGAACAGGGGCAAGATCAAGGAAAAACACCTGCACCCTTCCCCAGCGCTGCAATAGTCCTAAAAATGCAAGGCTACAAGGCAACACCATGGCCCACGCCGGGACTAACGTGTGCCTCAACCAGTGATGCGTGTAATGCAAAGTCTGTTTTCGATACGGTGACGGCCGTCGGAAATTGGAGACATTAGGAAGGCCAAAAAGTGCGGCTGACTTAAGAAGATTTTTTCTCGGCTTATCTCTTTGAAAATATTCAAAATCAAGGTACCTCAATGAGCTTTCAGAGTCGAGCGCAATGTTTTTGGGAGTGAAATCTATAGGTTGAATCCCCCGGCGGGCACAGTGAAGAAGGAAATCTCTCACCTCAAGAATTTGAAGTGGAGTAAGTACCTCCACATTTCTTGCGTCTGGAATAAAAGGAATCTCGAGGAAATTTGCTCCAGTCGCCAGAGGAATATCAACTCCTGGGAGATCCGCTAGAGCGCCCCTCATTTCAATTTCAGATTTCAGAGAATCCAGGGACTGGCGCCTAAATACCTTCCTCACTCTTTTAGGTTCCAGCCGGCTCAGATATTTTCCAGATCTTCGCGAATGATCGCCAAGTCGATCGGGGAAGTCGAGCGCTGAAGCTTTCCATTCGCCAATCGCAACCTGCGCATCCAGCAGAAGTGTTGCGTAGTGGTCTGGCCCCCAAGCCTCTTCAATGAATTCTCGCGCACTCAATCCGTTGTCAGTTGAGTGCAGAGGGTTGAACTTGAACATCGCTTTCTGCTTACGATCAAGATGCACTCTCAATAGTTTCTTCACCCGTTGAACCCGAAGATTGGTAGAGAATTTGTCTTCACCTGAACCCAGATCCGGATTCGATATTGGATCAACATCTAAAACTGCGAAGGCCACAGCGGGGAGCCCACCAGACAAATGATAGGGGCCCTGGCCCCAATTGCCCCCTCGTGAGAAAGCAGCAATGTGCTGAGCGGGCTGACCCTCAAAGGACTTCTCAGAGATAACTTCGAAGCCTTGTCGGCTCAAGAACAAACGAACATCCCCAGCCCAACCGGCGGCTCTTTCTCTCAGGATGAAGACTGAAATTGCCTCCATTTCAGGCGAATTGTTCCTCATGCGTTTGATAACAGAGTCAGCGACAAATGGGTTGGTCCTGGCAAGAAACTCTTCGGTATGGAAGCCTGGAGCCATCCCCTCAGATCTGAGCATCCCCTCAAGGTGTTCGAGGCTAATCACCGACGAATCGTGAAGCACCTCTTTTGACAAATTGGCCAGAATAGCCCGGTAATCGTGGTCTGGGTCATCTTTTGCCGGATGTTCACCCACTCTTGCGGGGATTCCTGATGCAAGACCTTTGTGATAGACCACATGGTATGCGAGGCTCAAAAAGTGACGCTTAGGGTCAGGAACTCTAATGCCGCTTGGCAGTTCAACACTGTTGTCAAGAATTGCTCGGGAAAGTTTCCGCGGAAAGTACGGAATTCCCCTCCAGTGGCTGGCAATTTTGCCAGTCTCGCTGTAAACATCAATAGGTATCGAGGTTTTCGTCCTTCTCTCTACGAGAGATAACAGTGCTCCTAAATCCGAATCTTCCACCAGAAGGTCAATATCTTCGCCCGTTTCTATTTCTGGCAGGGTCTCGAACCAGCGTAAAACCGCGTAATTGACATCCCGGTGTTTTAGTTTGCCGAAAAAACCTGCCACGCCAAGTTCTTCATGAACCCAGCATCTCGCAGAGATCGGTTCCAAGGCAGTTTTGGCCAACATCGATCCATTCCGGGGAAGATAGGTTAAAGTTCAGCAATAATCTACCCCAGAGAGACAATGCGGCAGATCGGATCGGGGCGGCCGCAGAAAAGCCTCGAAGCACCTGGCACCTGGGTGGGTCAGAAAAATATACACACGGCTATCTCAGTGTGCGGCTAAGGAGCAGGTGTGGGGCGTTGCAAGCGTCCGGGAAATAAGTACTGTGAGTTACTGCGAGAGCGCCAGATGGTGTCCCGCTCCCATCACTCTTGCTGCGGGCGGCGAGCGACTCGTTCAGGGTTCTCGCGAATTGCTCACAACTGGGGGGCAAACTGGAAGCGAATTAATGGCGTTCGCGATGAAGGACCAAAATCGAATAGCCCTGAATTCTTCTTGAAATCAATCAAACGCACTGTTGAAAACCTTGACTCAATAAAAAGCTCGCCCACCCCAGCTATAGCAAAGCTAGGGCTTACTGAGAGCACCTCATTTATTGGTGCTCAATAGAAACCTGGGGTGCCCTAGCCCGCTTGCTGAGGTCCGCCGCTAGGAGTTGGTTCGATTGCGCTGACGTGAATTCGAAAGCAGACTCCGCAAGAGAAAAAAAGCCTTAAATTTCAGGAATTTAACCCAACGAGACCCATAGGAAAGCGTAGCCTCGTTAGCCTGAAATTCGTGGAGCCCAAAGGTTTTTGCGAACCTGCCGCCTCTTGAGGGCCTGTCCCAAGGTTGAGCCCGATTTGCTGCGTTTCCGGTGTTAATAGCAATCAGCCACATCGGTTCCCAGGTCCAAAGGATTTTTAGATAGTCGGCATTTTGTGGGGCAGTGGAATGCTTGCCAAGGCTGTGAACGCTGCTTCCCCCAGACCCCAAATACGCGAGAACAGTGTTGTTTACCCAGTTTCTAATACCAATCGTATTCCGGACAAAGTCTATGACGACTCCTTTTGGAAAACTGACAAGGGTTCCGGTTTTCTCAGACAGAGCCGCGACGCGCTCAAGGAATTTTGGGTGCAGAAAGTCATCATAATCCAGCCGGACTGTCCAGTAGGGGTCCTCTTTCCCACCCAGATTTCTCGCGAAAACCGATGCGGAGGGTTCGGCACCATCCTGCACTAGCACTTCCAGCGAAATGTTGGAGCCGTCCTCCAAAAACTCTTTGATCTGAGCGCCATCTAGTTCGGAGCTTATTGATACAAGCCACTCAAACCGCTGAAACCGCTGCGCCTCGAGAGACTTCATAGCATAGGTTTTCAATACTTGCAGGCGTGTCGAAACGAATTCATTCGAAAACTGGGCTGGAGACCACGGCCTTCTTTCCAAGAAACGGGTCAGGACAACAATTGTCAATTCGCATCATCTTTCTGCGGGGGAATCGGCGCCAAAACGAGAAACAAGCCTTTTTCTGCCCACGAAGAATCCTCCACAGCGCATCCACTTTCTCTGTATCTCTTCGTTAGTTGTGGTCGAAATGGAGTGGGGAGATATAGTTAGCAACTGTCAAAAACATTCAGTGCATCAGATTGTACTCTGAGGAGCCCCCTGTGATTCGAACCTACGAACCGGCTTCGAAGATTTACCGGTCTCTTATTCAACGGCTAAAGAAGTACCAGAGACAGGCCAAGAGCTTGTTTCTCAGGATACGGTGGGCCACCAATGCGCCAAGATTAGTGACTCCACTTCAGGAGTTCTCCAGCGAGGACCAGATCTTCTCTGCGCTGGATTTCGTAGTAATCAACCTTGACGAACGGCCCGAAAGGCTTCAGTCATTTGCGCGACAAATGGGAACTCTTGGAGTGGCTGATTGGCGAAGGATCGGCGCAACTAATGGGAGGATCCATTTCCCGGAAAAGCCTCCGTTTTTCGCAGGTTCATTGGGTTGCACTCTCTCACACATAGACGCACTCGATTCGATCAGGTGGGAGAACTGCCGCGCAGCGGTGATTTGTGAGGACGATGCTGAGTTCCTGGTGAACCGACCCGAGTTGGCGACACTTGTCGCAGATTTCCTTGACAACCCAAAACTTGACGTACTCGCGCTAGGCGGGCGTGTCCGAGGAGGGGCCTATGCAATTAGTCCTCGTGTCCGGATAGGAATGGGGATTGTGGGTCGTGAGTGTTACGTAGTAAAACCGCACATGGCTCCTATTCTCGCTAAAAAATTTAGAGAGGGCGTACCGCTCCTGGAAAACGGTCAGCGTCGGGGAAAGGGTGACCAGATGTGGCGGAGTCTTCAGTCGCATGGTTACTTCTTCGCAACCCCACGGGCAAATGCAGTCAGACAGAGCGCGGGATTCTCAGACATCGAGGCAAAGGAGCTCGGGGCGCGATAGGTTTTTTGGAGACTCCCCCTGACTAACTCTTCAATCGCGGGTTTCCGAACGCTATGTCCCCGGTTTATGGCATGGGTGCGCGATATGAACTCGAATCTAAGGCTCCTTGGTCAGGCGGCGCCAGAGCCCCCCAAAGGCCTCAGGAGAGTCCCCTGCGCTCACTCCGCTTCAACGACCAGCTCTCAGACCCAACACCACTAAGTGGTAGGATTTAGATGTGTTTGTTCTCGGCGTTGGTGCTCAGAAATCTGGAACCAGTTGGCTCTTCGGCCAACTAAGGAAAGCTCCTAATTTCAGACCAGTGGGGGCGAAAGAACTCCATTACTGGGACAAAGCATATTCCCAACTAGATTATGAAATTCAGGGCGAACATGATGTCCAGAAGTGGTTCAAGGCAGAGCATCCGAGTGAGTGTGGGCGACCGGGATTGGTTGAAGGCAAAGACTACTTCAGGCGCATAGAACGAGTCTTACGTCGCTCGTCCTGGAGCCGGCGTCCGGCGCCCCTTGTGGCGGACGTTACGCCGGCCTATTCTGGGCTTCCACTTTTTGCGTGGCGGAAAATTGCTAGCGAATTATGCACTCGCCAAATTGATTATCGAATCGTTTACCTTCTAAGAGATCCAGTTGGCAGGATCGTTTCCGCTATAAATGCAGGATTTGGGGGTAAGGTCACTCAATCTGAGAAGGAGGCTGTCGGCGGCGAGAAACTCCGTTCGATTGCTCGTGATAGAGCGGTCTCTTGGTACTACCAGGCCCGCACTCGATATGAGTTGACAATCGCAAATCTCGAAAGCGCATTTCCAAAGGATAGGCTTTTTGTCGGATTCAACGAACTGATTCAATCGGCAGATCAACTTGGTCAGCTCCAAGATTTCCTCGGGTTTGACCTCAGCTACTTTGACCTCCAGGAGAAAGTGAACGTCCGCGACAGCGAGCTCCATCTTGATTTCGAGACCAAAAGGGAAATAGCGAACTATTACTCCCCAACGTACCTCGCGATGCTTGAAAGGTACCCTTTTCTTCCATCAATTTGGCCCGGGTATGAACTTCTGAACCCCATCACTAGCGGCTGAGTAGACCTTTCTGACCACAATCTGGTCTTGTGACCATCCGTCTCTGTGTCTGCGCGCGCGGGTGCCCGAGCCCTGTCCACGGGGGAGGCTCGCATGCAACCGGAGGGGAGTTCCCAGGCATAGCCGTGTTGTGCTGAAAATTTCTTCCTGCGAGTCTTTTGAGTGACCACAACTTGCCCCGAACCTCTTGCGATGAAGTCTGTTAGCTTATGCGATAGCTGGTGTTTTGTGCCTGTTTATGCCGCGATGTGATGGCTCGAGACATAGCCCCTTAGGAGAGTGTCCTCCTGAGGCAATTTTGTTCACATGCCGCGATCGATACCGTCACAAAGCTCCCAGGGTCTCGTGACACGGGGCCTAGGTTTCCTGTTGGCTTGGTCAAGAAGTCAGTCCGCAGAAGAGGGGATTGCGATAACTTCCATTTCACTCAGAATTTGCAGGTGAGAACTCGTTTGTGTGACCGAGGGGACATCGCCGCGAGGTGGATGTTGATGTCGGTGAGATTTACGGGCAAAAGTTTTGGCTCAAGCTGTGGGCCCCAGGACCAGAATAGGAAACGTCACCACTAAACCAGACACGGTGCTGTTCAGATGATAATCATTCATTTTCCAGTCATCACCCCTTAAGAACCATTGTGAAGCCAAACAGTCGACTCAAACTTTCCCCGGAATGGGTTTCAACCCTCTGAGTCAAGAGGGTTGAAACCCATAGCTTTCCGGCCATAAATTGGCAACTACCCCTGCTGGGTTCACGTAGTAAGTTTTAGGGTGTGAATCTCCCTGGGTTTTGTTTCTAGGTGTTTCCGTGGATAGCGGTCGCTAACACAGGGTCTTTCCCAGCGTAATACTCTGCTTCAATTTCTGCTGGGGTGCGGTAGTCAAGCCGGAGTGGAGGCGTTGGTTGTTGAACCACCACACCCATTCCAGCGTCGCCAACTCGACCTGCTCGACGGTCCTCCAGGGGCGGCGCTTCTTGATCAGTTCGGTCTTGAACAAGGCGAACTGGGATTCAGCCATGGCGTTGTCATAACTGTCGCCCTTGGACCCAACAGATGGTGTCCCGCCCAGTTCAACAATCCGGTCCGTATACGCCAAAGACACATAATTGGACCCGCGGTCAGAGTGATGCACCAAACCCGTGAGGTCATCTGAGACCATCCATGCCGCCATGTTCAACGCCTGCAGGGGCAACATGTCTGTTTTCAAGGTGGAGGAGACGGACCAGCCGACAATTTTGCGTGAGAACACGTCGGTGACAAACGCCACATACGCAAACCCTTGCCATGTCGCGACATACGTAATGTCAGCAACCCAGAGTTGGTTCGGGCGATCCGCAACAAACCGCCGTTGCACCCTGTCGGCTGGATAGGAATCATTAGTCTTGGTTTTCGTCGTGAATGTTGTTCTTCCCCGTTTCACGCCCGTGATTCCCAGGGTTTTCATGACACGGGCTACCTGGTCGCGGCCGACCAGCCAGCCTTGGCGCCTCATGAGGTGATGCATTTTCCGCACTCCATACACGCCATAGTTCTCCGCATGCAGCCGCTCCATCTCATCACCAAGGACCTGGTCCCAGATCGCACGATGCGACAGGGGGCGAGTTTTCGCCGCCCGATAGCCGCGACTAGTAATAAACCCGCCCACCGTGTTAGCTAACACCCGGCACATGAGCTCGACCCCGAACTGGTCACGATACGCATCCACGTATCGGATCATCTCGATGCGGGTCGGTCGAGCTCCGCTGCGAAAAAAGCTGAAGCAGTGCGAAGGATTTCGTTCGCCCTGCGCAACTCGGTGACTTCTTTCTTCAACCGGCGAATCTCCGCCTGGTCCGCAGTGGACACGCCAGGCCTGACCCCAGCATCAATTTCGGAGCGGCGCATCCACTTGCGCAGAGTCTCCGCCCCCACACTCAACCGGGAGGCAACAATCTGGATTGCAGCCCGCTCTGTTTCATGATCTTCTCTGGACTCCGTGACCAGGCGCACAGCACGGTCCCTAAAGTCTTTTGGATATTGTCTTGGCATAGTTCCATCCTCCAATAAATATCGGAACTAAACCCAGGGCGATTCATTCCCCGGAATGGGTTTCAACCCATAGGTTGGCAACTACCCCTGCTGGGTTCACGTACTATCTTTTATGGTATGAGAATTTTCATCGGGGGAGCCCAACGGAGTGGCACTTCGTTGATGAGAGCTATCTTGGGTTCACATAGTGATGTGGCCATTTTTCCCTATGATCTGAAGTTGTGGACCCGATACTCGGAAGAGTTCACGGGCATCGATCTAGCGCGCCCCGAGAACCAAAATCACGTGATTCAGGCGCTACTCAGCGATGAGAAGGTCGTCATCGCGGTTGACGTCCCTTCGCTTGTGAGCGTGAGACAGATTCTGGATCAGAACTCGAGTGCGCCGGGGACTCTTGCCGAAATTTTTGACGCATTTCTGCACGCCTACGCGAACAATCGAGGACGCCAATCGTGGGGACTAAAGACACCCTGGAATGAGTTTCATGCGAGAGAAATACTGAATTCCTTCCAGGACGCCGTCTTTATACATTTGATCCGAGACCCCCGTAAGTCAGCGTTGTCCGCGATTTATGCTGACGGTGGATCTTGGTTCTACGATCCAGGCCTGCATATTCGGCGCTGGAAAAAATCTGCTGAGCTTGCCCAAGTACATTCCGAGGAATTTGGTTCCAGATATTTCGTGATTCGTTACGAAGATTTGGCTGCCGAACCGAAGGAGACGGTCCAGAAGTTAGTGACCTCCATGGGCTTGCCCTACGAGGAAAATATGGAGTTGGGTCTCGGTCAACCCGGTTGGGACGGCTCAAATTCCTCGTTTACTGAAGTGCCATCCCCCAAGGGTTCAACGCGGCGACCCGCCCTTCCTTTTGACCTAGAGATTCTCTACTCACGGAAGCTCGCTAGCCAGATGGCCTATTTTTCCTACTCTGTTGGCGACACCCCGTGGCTACGCACAGTAGTTGGCTCCGTCAGCCTGTTCGCACGGCTTGTTCTGGTGTGGACGGTGCGCCGTGTTATTGCTCTCAAGCGCGTTGCTAGAGGGATGGTTAAACGCTGAGGTTTGGCCATTGCTGTGCGTGCTGGTTTGGCATCAACCAATGAATTGACGGAGCGGTCGGCCCCGTGGGATTCCACCACTGAATACAAGGCAATCGGGGACTACCGGGACACCCGGGGGTCTCGCCACTCCAACGACCTGGTGCAGACCGCGTTCGCTTTTCTCGGCAAGGGGTTCCGACCAGGCACATCTAAACTGTCCACCTTGAGAACTCCTAGCCCAACTAGTGACCCACCCATCACTCTCCGCCTCCAAGGACAGACCGGATGAGTGATCTCGCCGAGTCGTGCGGTGCAAATGGATGTCGAACGACAACATCAGGTTCAAGCGGAACGTCATAGGGAGCGCTGACCCCGGTGAAGTTTGAAATCAGGCCCTGACGTGCCTTAGCGTAAAGCCCCTTTGGGTCCCGCAGTTCACAAACATCGACAGGCGTGTCCACAAAGACCTCGACAAAACGTTCGGGTCCAACTATTTCCCGAGCCCGAGCCCTGTCGGCCCCGTAAGGAGAGATAAGGCTGACCAAGACGACAAGCCCGGAATCCGCCATGAGCTTCGCCACCTCCGCCGTCCGTCGAATGTTCTCGACTCTGTCCGGCTCGCTAAAACCTAGGTCCCTATTGAGGCCTAACCGCAGTGAGTCCCCGTCAAGCACACTGTGAGCAACCCCCTTGCTCGTGAGTTCAACAGAGACCGCATTAGCCAATGTGGATTTCCCAGATCCAGAGAGCCCCGTGAACCAGACAACACGGCCTTGTCTTCCGGTGAGCAATGATCGCTCCGAAACCCCGACTTCGAACGCGTGCTCAACAAGGTTGTCCGCTCGCCGGAGCAGGTGGTTCACGACGCCAGCGGCGACAGTCATGCCGGATTGGGTGTCAACTAGAACAAATCGTCCCATTTCCGGGTGAGCTACGAATGGGGCGATAAAAACCTTCTCGTGGGTCTCTATATTGACACGAACTACAGCATTCGCATCGATGTGATCGATGATTCCTGCCTTTTGCTCTACTTCATCCAGCGCGAATATTCGGGTAATCGTCGACCTGACTGCTCCGTGCCCTACGCGCAAGAGGTAATTTCGCCCAGCAAAACCGCGGTTGTCATCTAGCCAGACGAGATCTGCCTCAAACTGGTCAGTCATCGAAAAACCGGGACCCTCAGCCAACACGTCGCCACGCTCAAGGTCAATCTCCGCATCGATTTCAATGGAGATTTCGGCGGGCCCCTGTGCAGACACGCAGAACTCTCCACGTTCCACAATCTTTACCACCGATAGGTCCTTACCCTTATGCCGGGCTGAGGCGAGTTGGTCGCCGACATGGAGAGCACCGGACAGCAGGCTCCCGAGATACCTGCGACCGCCGCCTGGCACGCGCTGGACCAGCTGGACCGCGAATATCGCAGAGCGTTCCGCGACTATGCCGGGGCTGAACCCCTCGAGGACATCGAGAACCGTGGTGCCGTCCCACCAGCGCATCTTCTTGGAGGGTTTGACGATGTTGTCACCCACCAAACCACTGACAGGTACGACCTGATGGCTGAGATTACCCTGACCCAGCAGATCCGCCAGCTCAGCGCTGATTTTGTCGAACGCTTTCTGCTTGTAGCCAACCAGGTCCATCTTGTTGACTGCCACCACAAACTGTGTGATGCCAAGCATTTTGGCAATTTCGACATGAACCCTGGTTTGCGGTTTCACGCCCACGCGAACGTCGACCACCAGCAACATTCCATTGGCGTGAGACGCCGCGGTGGCCATGTTGCGGGTGTACTGCTCGTGGCCGGGGGAATCTGCGAGGTGGTACCTGCGCGCTTGCGTGTCAAAAAAACGATGAGCGACATCGATTGTGATTCCCTGCTCCCGCTCACTTTCAAGGCCGTCTAAGAGATCGGCGATAGTGGTGGCATCGACTTTGCGAGGGTCAACGCCACCGAGCTGGTCCTCATAAACAGATCCGGTATCCAACAATAAGCGAGCAAGAATCGTTGATTTTCCATCATCAACGCTGCCCGCTGAGGTCAGGTGAAAGATTTCATTGGGCACTAGAAGTAACCGTCCTTCTTCTTTTGCTCCATGCTCGCCCCGGGATCGAAGTCAATTATCCGTGAACTACGCTCCGATACTCGAGATTCTTCGAGCTCGCCGATAATCTCGCCCACGGTCGACGCGTGTGATCGGACTCCGCCCGTGAGGGGATAACACCCCAGGGTTCTGAAGCGAATAGGTTCAAACCGTATCTCTTCCCCCTCGTTGAGACGGAATCGCTCATCATCGACCATGATGAGCGCACCATCCCGCTCAACAAACGGCCTGGTTTTTGAAAAATAGAGCGGAACTACTGGGATAGCTTCTGCTTCGACATAGCGCCAAACATCAAGTTCCGTCCAATTCGATAGGGGAAAGACCCTCATGCTGTGACCCGTTGGCAAAAATGTATTGTAAACGTCCCAGAGCTCCGGCCGCTGGGACTTCGGATCCCAGCCGTGTCGTTCGTTTCGCACTGAAAAAACCCGCTCCTTGGCTCTCGAGCGCTCTTCATCACGCCTTGCGCCCCCGAAAACAAGGTCAAACTGATGTGCATCAAGAATCTGTTTCAACGCGATTGTTTTTGTAATCTCGGTGTGGGTCGCCGACCCGAAGTCGAAAGGGTTAACATCCCTTGCAATCGCATCCGGGTTAATGTGAACCCGCAAATCCGTCTCGGGCAAACTAGTTATGTACTCTCGAAACCGATACATATCTTGGAATTTCCAGCGAGTATCGATGACGATGAGTGGAAAAGGGGGCGGTTCCGGCCAGAACGCCTTCTTGGCCAGTTCCCACATCACCATGCTGTCCTTGCCCATCGAAAAGAGCATGGCCGGCTTGTGCGCAACCGCGACGGCCTCCCGAAGAATGCGAATCGATTCAGCCTCCAATGAGCGGAGGTGATTGTGCTTCTCTACACTCGGAGCCGGCGCTCTTTCACTTTCCCTAAAGGGCAGCGCGCCGTGGGCAAGATCGCCGTGGGTGAGCCCAACGATTGGCTCCACAGAGCCCATCGCCAGGTGAAGTTCGCCGTGCGGCACGACTACTAGGCCCTCGCCGAGGAACCGGGTCAATCCGATCAGCGCATCCCGCAGATGTTCGTTTCCCAATCCTTCGAGCTGCGACCACGCGGCCGAGCCACGTCTATCTGAGAGTAAAACGAAGCGGCGGTCACCGATGCTCGCAAACTGACCAAACCACAGTCTCAAACGCTTCCGGTGCGCATGGCGCTCAAACGCTTCAGCAACGAGCGTCTTGTTGGGTTGCCCTTCGAAATCGCGAAGGTCCCGGAACGAACGCAATGGTGAGGCCTCGAACAACTCACCGATCAGGCGGGTCACCTGGCGACGGGAAAGCGCATGTCCCTCGAGCTCGAGATTGGAGACAAGCGTTGCAGTGTCGCCTACGCGGGTCGACGTAATTGCACTAAGGACGCTGGCGCCCGAACTAACCATATTCTAAGGATACGCCCCATTTTTGAAAAAAAAAGTGGTGTAAAAAGAATTTTCTACATATTGCGCCAAAGCCTCGTGAGTCGATTGAGGCGTGCCGACTTTGTTTTGGCACGAGCCCTTGCGCATTCTTGCCTGCTAGGAGGCTGCGCTGCACTCCATTCCTCTGATTAGCGCCGGTTTGCGCTCGCGGCTGACGGGCCTACAACTGCTGCGGTAACGGCCAGCCCGACGAGCACTACAACCCCCAAAGCAAACCATCGCGCTGCCTCAGGCACTTCAAACGCTAGCGCTAGCTGCCGCGTGTTGAGGAAAACGATGAAGAACCCGACGATCAATCCGAGTGCCCTCTGCGGAATTACGGTAATGATCCAAGCAGCGATCGGCGCTGCAAAAAGGCCCCCAATCATCAGGGCTAGCACCGCGGGCCACGGGATTGTGTTCGCGCCTAAACCAAGCAGGAATCCGGCACTGGCGGACACGGCGACGACAAACTCTGCGGTGTTTGCGGTCCCAATTGCTTTTCTGGGTTCCAAAACATTCGACGCAGTGAGAGATGTTGTGACTACAGGACCCCAGCCGCCCCCGCCGGTCGAATCCACAAAACCCCCAACCAGACCCAGCGGGATTAGCCATCTCTTGCGGCCGGGACGGTGCGCCCGGGAAACCTGGACCCTGAGAAAGCGAAGAACAATGACAACGCCCAAGGCCAACAGAATTCCCGAAGTCCACGGCCGCGCTGCACTGAGATCAACGGTGCTGAGAACCATCGCGCCAATGAATGCAGCAACACCGCCAGGAACCGCGATCTTGAGGATTGTCGGCCAGTCAACGTTTCCAAATTTAATGTGGGAGAGGCCCGAGAAAGCGGTTGTCACCACCTCAGCAAAATGCACGATTGCGGACGCGGCGGCAGGGCTATACGCAAGGAGTAGCAAGATACTTGTCGCCGAGACTCCGAATCCCATCCCCATCGAACCGTCAATGAGTTGGGCCAGAAATCCCGCGACAGAGACCAGCAACAGAATCCACATGGGTCTATTCTACACAATTACTACAGTTTAAGAAGTATTTGCGCGAACACCAATCTCGAGCGATTCCAGTGTCAGCTCTCGCCCTTACGAATCAGCGAGCAGCGCGTGGAGGGAGGTTGACTCCAAAATCTGCCGTTCGGCAGCCCGCAGTTCCAACCACACAAGGCCTAGCTTTGTTGCGGCCCCGCTGTAGTGGAGATTTTCCGGCCGAATTCCACCCACCTGGGTGAGCGGTCCATCGACCGCCCGAATCACGTCAGCCAGTGCAATCAGGCGGGCGGGCTTGGCGAGGCGGTACCCGCCCTCAGCTCCTCGCGTCGCTGAAACCAGTCCCGCTCGCCTCAATTCGTTCAAGATTGTTGCCAAGTATCTGCGCGGGATCTCCTGGCTCTCGGAGATTTCGTCTCTGGTTACCAATCCCAGCTGGCCGCTCCGGCTGGCGATTTCCAGAAGCGCCCTCACGGCGTAATCAGTACGCATATTTATGTGCACAAAAACAAGTGTCTCAAATTTCGGCGCTTTTGAAGACGCGCCATACCTGAGCTAGTGGGGGCTAGGTGTCACCAACAAAGCTAGCGTTGATGCGCCCCGTACGCTTCATTTCATCCTGACTGCCGCGCGGGACAGTTTCCTCGCAGGCAGCTTCTCCCGCCGAACCGCACAGGTTTGATCGCCAGCCGTCTGGCCCACTAGCTAGCTCCTTATTGCAAGCTAGAACTCGGACATCGGTCAATCAGCCGAGCGTTGACCAGGACGTTACACAGGTTCTGATTACCTCAGGCATAGCTTCATAGCCCTGGTCCCAGTAGGTCCAGGCAACCGGCGGCAACTCGTTTGAGGCCATGCTCTCAACCCTAGCAACCAGTGCGACAGTGAAGCTCCGGGCGACCTGTCGCCATCCGAACATGTCCCGAAACGAAACAAGTGGAATCAACCCAAGCGCGCGACAATCTGGCGCTCTAAACTCATATCTTGTGAGTTCTAGATACGGGAATACCGAAGCGAGAACTCTCGCCGATGTTGCGAAGCTAGCAAAGGTCTCCAAATCGACCGCCTCGCGAGCTCTGTCTGGCCGGGGTTCGGTGTCATCTGCGACCAAAACTCGAGTTGCTGCCGCGGCGGCGGAACTGGGTTTCGTAGCCTCCAGTGCGGCAGAGAGCCTCGCCACTGGACGATCCCGCAACATCGCTGTGGTGACACCCTTCATCAACCGATGGTTCTATGCCGAAGTGATTGATGGCGTCGAGTCAGCATTGATCGGTGCTGGATATGACCTCACCCTCTACCGACTGACCGACGACCGTGAACAGCGCACTGCGCTGTTCAACTACTTTCTGGTTCGAAAGGGTGTCGATGCGGTGATTGCTCTGACGCTCTTCATCAACGATGAAGAGGTTCAGCGGCTTAGGAGCCTCGGGAAGCCCATCGTCGGCATTGGTGGGCGCATTCCCAACATTGCAACATTTTCGATTGACGACGTGGCAACAACCAGAAGAGCCACGGAGTACTTAATCAGCCTCGGCCACACACAGTTGATGCACATCGGTGGAGACCAGGAGAAACAGCTGGACTTTGAGGTGCACTCCAATCGTCTGGCCGGATTCCGGCAGGCGACCGCGGCTGCAGGGCTCACCCGAGCGAACGATTTCCTTGGTGATGACTTCGATATGTCTGGTGGCTACCGCAGCGGGCTGCGGGCGCTCTCGGACCCAGCCTCACGCCCCACCGGCATCGTGGCGGCATCTGATGAGATTGCTGTCGGCGTAATCACCGCCGCACGAGAACTGGGAATCCGGGTTCCAGAAGACCTGTCGGTGATGGGCATTGACGGGCACCCCCTCGGTGAAACCTTTGGCCTCACCACCATGAAGCAGTACCCTGCCCGGCAGGGGAGTATGGCCGTCTCACAGGCCCTAACCCAGCTGGGCGGCGCGTGGGATGAAAAAGATGATGCCCACCTCGAATTACAGGTAGACCTTGAGATTAGGAGCAGTACTGGGCCCGTAGGCTCATAGGGTTGGTCAGATAGTGGTGGCCCACAAGGACGGAAGGGGGGTGCGGTGAGTCCTCAAGCACTGATTATTGGGGGGTCTGGGCAGACAGGCGCCTATCTCGCACACCGCCTGCTTCAGCAAGGGCAGAGCGTCACCGTCACCTCCAGGAATGCTGCCAGCACGTCGTGGTGGCGATTCGACACCCTAGGAATTTCCCCAAGTGTCGAGACCATGACTCTGGATCCGGGCAGTGTGGCCAGCATTTCTGGTGCGTTGGAGAGATACGAGCCAGACACCATCTATTACCTGGCCGGGCCGAGCAGTGTGGCTCAATCCTTTGATTCCCCGGCCGAAGTCTTCCGCGACATCACTCAACCGATCATCACGATTCTCGCTGTGCTGGCGAAGGCTAACTACTCAGGCTCCTTCTTCAATGCCACCAGTACTGACTGTTTTGGGAGTAACCCCGATCAACCGCTAGACGAATCCTCTGCCATGAGGCCGGTCAGCCCTTACGGTGTGGCCAAGGTCGCCACCTTCAGCCTGACCAAGAACTACCGTGAGGCTTTCGGTCTAAGGGCGTCCAATGGCATCCTGACAAACCACGAGTCACCGTTGCGTGAGCCTCATTTCGTTACCCAGAAGATTGTGTCAACCCTCAAGAAGATTCACGCTGGTGAAGAAGAGGTGTTGCGTTTGGGCAACACCGCGATTCGACGAGATTGGTTGTGGGCTGGCGAAGTCGCCGATGCCATCAGCCTGATTGGTGCGAGCGCCCGCGCAGATGACTACCTAGTCGCCTCCGGCGCCAACCGAAGCCTCGATGAGTTTGTCGAACTCGCCTGTGTGGCGCTTGGCATCGACAAAGCCGCCACGGTGGTTGCTGACACGTCGCTTCATCGACCCATGGATATTGCGTCGCTGAGTTTTAACCCGACGAAGATTAGGCAGTCGCTGGGATGGTCAGCCCAGATGGGATTAGAGGAGATCGTCGCGAATCTTGTGAGCGGCAACGCACGAGCCGGGCTCTAAATGACTGTGGCGCCCTCCCGAAGGAGAGCGCCACAGTAATCAAGCAGCTGACTACTTGAGGGTGACGGTTGCGCCAGCCTCTTCGAGAGCAGCCTTAGCCTTGTCAGCGGTCTCCTTGTTTGCGCCCTCGAGCACAACACCGGGAGCACCATCAACGAGTGCCTTTGCCTCACCCAAACCGAGGTTGGTGAGTGCGCGCACCTCCTTGATGACCTGGATCTTCTTCTCGCCAGCAGCTTCGAGAACAACGTCGTACGAGCTCTTCTCTTCAGCGGCGCCACCGGCGTCGCCGCCACCAGCTGCAGGTGCTGCAGCTGCAACAGCAACGGGTGCTGCTGCGGTTACTTCGAAGACCTCTTCGAACTTCTTAACGAACTCGCTGAGCTCAATGAGAGACAAATCCTTGAATCCATCGATGAGCTGGTCAGTTGAGAGCTTGGCCATTTTTTCTCCTTAGTTTTTCGTGTACTACACCGCTGGTGTTAACCAGCGGACTCCTGCTTCTGGCGAAGGGCGTCGACGGTGCGAACGGCCTGTGCCAGGGGGGCGTTGAACATGTATGCAGCGCCGTAGAGCGAAGCCTTGAAGGCACCTGCGAGCTTGGCAAGCAGGGCCTCTCGGGATTCGAGGTTGGCGAGCTGCATAACCTCTGCCGGCGAGATGGGGGCGCCATCGAAATAGCCACCCTTGATCACCAACGCGGGGTTTTCCTTGGCAAAGTCACGCAGGTTCTTGGCCACGCTCACGGCATCGCCGTGAATGAATGCCAGAGCAGAAGGACCAACGAGGGCGCCATCGAATGCATCGATGCCTGCCTCTTTGGCCGCAATTCTGGTCAGCGTGTTCTTCACCACGGCATAGGTAGCGTCGGCCTGAATGGTGCGACGCAGCGTCTTCAGCTGCGTCACGCTCAAACCGCGATACTCAGTCAGCACGATAGCCGTGGACGTACGGAAGTGCTCCGTAAGTTCGGCGATAGTTGCTTCCTTGTTCGCCATGGTGCTCCTTTTGGTTGACGTGTGGTGGTACCGAAGGAGCGGGAATGAAAAAAGCTCCGGCGCGGGCGCACGGAGCTAATTCTTTGAAAAAGAACGTAACTTACATACACCTGCGCGGGCCCTCGAGCTGGTAAACCATCTCGATACTTCGGTGGGGAGGAATCTCTTCTTCCCTACAACCAGCGGTCTTCGGTTCGCTAAGGCTACGACACCACAGGCCGAGATGCAAACCTAGGCCCCCTGCGAACGCAGCGGCAGCTCCCTCACATAATCAGCTTCTGTGGAATCGCCGACCTGAAAAAATCTTGTCCCGCGCAGAACAAACCCCTGTTTTTCATAAAAGCGGTTGGCTCGGATGTTCTGTTGATTGACGCCCAGCCACACCGATCTGGCACCAGAACCCACGGCCTCGGCCAGTACTTCATTCACTAGTTGCTGGGCAAGACCACGGCCGTGGTGTGATTCGCGGACATAGATCTTCGATAGCTCGAGAGTCGGGCGTGAGACAACGGCAGCCTGGATATCGGGATCCGCGGGTTCGCCATGCACCGCCATGGCGTAAGCGACGGGTTCATCCGCGTCTTCTGCCAGCCAGAGACGATGGGAATCCCTCGCGAGATAAACCCCAAAGGACTGCTGGGAGAGTGAGGTCTCAATAAAGAGCGCGATATTGGCCTCTGTGGTGCCCGGAGGACACGCCAGAGCGAAGGTGGCGGCTGCCACGGAGGCCAGGGCAGGGGCATCGGCGGGGGTTGCCCGCCGAATGCTCACCGACACTGAGTTTCCTAGAGTGCAGTTACATCCAAAGGAATGCCAGGACCAAAGGTGGTCGACATGGCTGCCTTCTGGATGTAGCGACCCTTCGAGGAGGAGGGCTTCAAACGCTGGATCTCTTCAAACGCTGCGCGGAAGTTCTCGAGAAGCTGGTCCTCGCTGAAGCTTGCCTTGCCAATCACGAAGTGCATGTTGGCGTGCTTGTCGAGCTTGAACTCGATCTTTCCGCCCTTGATGTCGGCAACAGCCTTGCCCACATCGGGAGTCACGGTGCCGGTCTTGGGGTTTGGCATCAGGCCGCGGGGACCCAGGACCTTACCGAGCGTTCCGACCTTGCCCATGAGCTCGGGGGTCGATACTGCAGAGTCAAAGTTGGTGTAACCACCAGCGACCTTCTCAATCAGCTCGTCGCCACCCACCTCGTCAGCACCAGCTGCCAAGGCAGCCTCTGCTGCCGGGCCAGTTGCGAACACGAGAACGCGCGCAACCTTTCCGGTTCCATGGGGCAGGCTGACCGTGCCACGCACGATCTGGTCTGCTTTGCGCTGGTCGACACCAAGTTTGATGGCCACCTCAACGGTGGAATCAAACTTGGCAGAACTGGTCTTCTTAGCGATTGCTACTGCGTCGCCGGGGGCGTAGAAGTCGCCCTCGGTGATCAGGGCCTTAGCCGCGGTGTATGCCTTAGATTTTGTTGCCATTGTGTATCTCCGATTACTCGAGTTCGCGGTATCTGAGCGTGGCACGCTCTCCCGCTAGAAAAAGGGTGGACGTTAGCCGACGGTGATGCCCATGCTGCGGGCAGTGCCTTCGATGATCTTGGCCGCAGCCTCGATGTCGTTGGCGTTCAAGTCAGCTTGCTTCTGCTCTGCGATCTGGCGAACCTGCGCAGGGGTGATGTTGGCGACCTTGTTGGTGTGAGGGACTCCAGAGCCCTTCTTCACACCAGCTGCCTTCTTGATGAGCTCAGCTGCGGGAGGGGTCTTCAACACAAAAGTGAAGGACCGGTCCTCATAGACGGAGATTTCGACCGGAATCACGTTTCCGCGCTGGTCTTGCGTTGCCTGGTTATAGGCGTTGCAGAACTCCATGATGTTCACACCGTGCTGACCGAGAGCCGGTCCCACGGGGGGGGCAGGGTTAGCAGCGCCCGCCTGAATTTGGAGCTTGATTAAGCCCACTACTTTCTTTGCCATTGTTTTTCCTTTATTTCTCGAGCATGACCGATTTGGTCATGCGCTCCCGCGCATCCGGCAAATCCGGTGTGCGGTGGTCTTAATTAGAGCTTGGTGACTTGGTCAAACGCAAGCTCAACCGGGGTTTCTCTCTCAAAGAGCGAGACCAGCACCGTGAGCTTACCGCTTTCAGGTTTGATCTCGTTAATGGTTCCAGGAAGCCCAGCGAAGGACCCCTCCTTGATGGTGATCGTTTCACCGACCTCGAAGTCGACCTCGGCGGGCAGCATGCGTGAGACGCCACCACCGACAGAGATGGCAGCACCCTTGATGGGCGCAACATCGGCAACGGGGACGGTGGATTTGAGCATCGTGAAGGCTTCTTCGAACCGCAGCGGGGTCGGGTTGTGGGCGTTGCCCACGAAGCCGGTCACGCCCGGGGTGTGACGAACGGTGGACCAGCTGTCTTCATTCAGGTCCAGACGCACGAGTACGTAGCTAGGAATGCGAACGCGGGTCACCAGCTTGCGCTGACCGTTCTTGATCTCGACAACGTCTTCCATCGGGACCTGGACTTCAAAGATGTAGTCGTCCATGCCAAGCGACGTGCGACGGTTCTCAATGTTCTGCTTCACACGCTTTTCGAAACCGGCGTAGGAGTGTACGACGTACCATTTACCTGGCTTGCGACGAAGCTCGGTGCGGAACTCTGCGTAGGGGTCTTCTTCGACTGAGGTGTCATCAGCGTGGGTGTCGGCCTCGTCATCAGTGGCTTCCACAGACGCATCTGCCTCTTCGGGCGAATCAATGTCGAGCGCGTCCTCCACCACGGCATCAGCCTCAGGGTCGACGGCGTCGTCCAGGGCTTCCAACGCTTCATCGACGTCAATCTCGTTGTCGTCGATGATGTGCATAGCGAGGCTCTCAGCGGCGGCCGACTCAGCCTCTTGTTCCTGCAGGGGCATGCCATCCTGAGCTTCATCCTCTTCAGAGGACTGCTCTGCTGCAGTCGCAAGGTCGATATCGCGGGCCATATCTTCAGGCACTGTGTTCTCTTTCTTCTTCTGTAATCTGCGGTCGCTTACCCAAAGAGGGCGCGGCCGTCACCAAAAATCCATGACACTCCCCAACCAAAGAGGAGGTCCAACACTGAAACAAAAGCCATCATGATGATCACGAAAACCAACACGACCAAGGTGTAGTTGACCAGTTCTTTCCTGGTCGGGGTGACCACTTTGCCAAGCTCATCAATGACCTGACGCAAGAACAACACAAACCGAGCCCACGCTCCGCGACGGTTGTCGCGGTCGCGCTTAGCTTTACCGACGAGGTCTTCGCCGGATTCTTCTACTGCATTGCTCACGGTGTTCCTTCTTGTGTCATGACTTGGGGGCTCTCTCCTGCCGGAGCGAGTTCGCAGGGCGGACAGGACTCGAACCTGCAACCTGCGGTTTTGGAGACCGCTGCTCTACCAATTGAGCCACCGCCCTACAGCGCAAAATCTGGCGTCAGGGGCCTCGCTGGTGACCATCCTGAAAAGACTTTCCGGGCACAGCAAAGCATGGCAGATTTCAACCACCGCCCACCAGTGTAGGTGGGCGGTGGTTCTTTAGCAAAGGCGTCCACCTCTCACACACCAGAGCTGTGTAACCTGTGAGCGTGAGTTCCAAGCCCGCCACCATCTCCCAGCGCATCGCGTCCATTGCCGAATCCGCAACCCTGAAGGTTGATGCGAAGGCCAAAGCCCTTCAAGCGCAGGGTCGCCCGGTCATTAGCTTCGCAGCGGGTGAGCCCGACTTTGCAACGCCCGCGCACGTGGTTGAGGCGGCTCTCGCCGCCGTCAAAGACCCCAAGAACCACCGCTACACGCCAGCCGCCGGCTTGCCAGCGCTCCGCGAAGCAATCGCTGTGAAGACCCTGCGCGATAGCGGTTGGGCTGTCGAGGCCAGTCAAGTAGTCGTGACTAACGGCGGAAAACAAGCTGTCTACCAGGCCTGCGCCACGATCCTTGATCCCGGTGACGAATTACTCGTCCCCACCCCCTACTGGACCACCTACCCCGAAGCCATTGCCTTGGCCGGTGGTGTTCCCATAGAGGTTTTTGCCGGCGCCGACCAGGACTACAAAGTCACCGTCAACCAGCTCGAGGCCGCCAGAACCCCCAAAACCAAAGCGCTGCTGTTTGTGTCACCATCCAACCCCACCGGCGCGGTGATGAACCGTGAAGAGACCAAAGCCATCGGCGAGTGGGCAGCGAAGCACGGCCTCTGGGTCATCGCCGATGAGATTTATCAAAACCTCGTCTATGAGGAAGGCGTTGACCACGCCGTATCGATCATTGAAGCCGTGCCGGCCTTGGCCGATCGGTGCATCTTGGTCAACGGTGTCGCGAAGACCTATGCGATGACGGGGTGGCGTTTAGGCTGGATGGTGGGCCCCAAGCCCGCCATGAGCGCGGCCGCAAACCTCCAGTCTCACCTCTCGAGCAATGTCTCCAACATCTCTCAGCTCGCAGCATTGGCTGCTCTCACCGGCGATCAAAGTGCCGCCCGAACCATGCGCGATGCGTTCAACACACGACGTCGCGTCATTGTCGATGGCTTGAACGCCATTGAGGGCATTAACTGCCCTGAACCCATGGGCGCGTTCTATGTGTATCCAGATGTCAGTGGTCTACTCGGCAAAGAATGGGCCGGTCGCAGAGCGAACACATCACTCGAGCTTGCCGACATGATTTTGGACGAATGCGAAGTCGCAGTGGTTCCCGGTGAGGCGTTTGGCCCGAGTGGATACCTGCGCTTTAGTTACGCCCTAGGCGATGCTGACCTGGCGGAGGGAATCGCCAGGCTCCAGAAGTTCTTCCAGCGCTAGATCTCAAGCCCAACGATGTTGGGCTCAGGAACCAGGTAAATGCCGGTGGCATTACCGACCGTGGTCACTATGTATCGCGCGAGCTCTGCCACGTCCTCACCCGTAGCCGCGCCGGTGTTGACAATGGCGAGCGCGTGCTTGCTGGAGAGCGCAGCGCCGGAGCCCGGCAACGAGAACCCCTTGTGAAGCCCTGAGTACTCAATAAGCCAGGCGGCGCTGAGCTTCACCATGACATCACCCTCAGAAACGGCCGGCGGGGGCGTTGCATCCGAACCATCGAGTGGGACGACCACGGACTCGGTCTCTGGTTCGATCAACCAGCGCGGTGCCTCTGGTGAGAACGACACAGCAACACGTTCAGGAACTATGGGGTTTAAGAAGAAAGATCCTGAGCTGACCGAATCAGGGTCATCAGGTGAGAGCACCATTCCCTTAGACGCCCGGACCCGAAGGACTGTTTCTCGCACGACATCGATGGGTGCCCGGTCCCCGAGCGATAGGCCCAGAGCGTTGGCTAATTGTTCCGACGCCAGAGGTGAGCTTTCTCTGGAGGAATCAACAGGCTCCAGCGAGAAAGTCACACCAAGGACGATTCCTTGGAGGCCGCCGGTCTTCAGAGCGCTGGTGCGAAGCCCCAGCTGCAGCTCGTCAGCCATGACGGTTCGCCTTGTGCCACTGGGGTACTCGAGAAAATCAATCGACACGATTGTTTCTGACACATCGCTGCCATAGGCGCCGATGTTCTGGATCACGCAGGCACCAACGGTGCCAGGAATTCCACTGAGTGCTTCAAGGCCGCGCACACCCTGGGCGATGGTGTGGGCAACAAAGTTGTCCCAGTCTTCGCCGGCCTCAGCGTGGATCTCTACTTTTTTACCCGTCGCCTTCTTGACCGTGACCCCGCGAGTCTTGATGTGAAGAACATCTCCTAGATAGTGCCTATCGCCAACTACCAGGTTGGAGCCGGACCCCAACACCAACCAGTCATCGCTCTCGGCCCAGATTTTTTTAGCCCCTGCCACGAGCGCCTTGGTCGTGGTGAAGGGGTGATAGTTCTCAATCACCCCGCCAACGCGCATGGTGGTCAGCTCAGCAAAGCTGGTCACGCGGGTGACACCACCGCAAAAGCCTTGCCCAGCACCGTGACCCCGTCACCAATGGTGACGCTGAGCGCCACGGTCACCTGACCGGTCTCTGGAACATCACGCTTCGAGACAGAAGCCTGGACGGTGACCTCAACGGATCCGCTGGTCGGAACATAAACAGGTTTCGTGAAACGCACCTGATAGCTGGCGATGTGACCCGTGCCCTCCAACCACTCAGCCAGTGGGCCAATGGCAAGTCCCATGGTGAGCATGCCGTGAGCAAGGACTCCTTCGAGGCCGACGCTCTGGGCAACATCGTCGCGGTAGTGGATGGGGTTGAAGTCCCCAGACGCGCCGGCGTAGCGGACCAAAGACTCACGATCGAGAGAAAATGTCTTGGTGGCGATGTGATCACCCTCGGCAAGTGAGGCCAAACGTCCGCTCATGACTCATCCCCCCGAATCACCAGCGTTGAGGTGGCCGTGACGACGTGTTCCCCATCCAGGGTGGTCACCTCTGTTTCCGAGGTGACCATGGTGTGACCACCCAGACTCTGAACCTTGGTCACGCTCAGCTGAGCGATGACCTCATCTCCGGCGACCAACGGGCGTGAGTAGTCAAACTTTTGGTCGCCATGAACAACCCGGGAGAAATCGATTCCGGCCTCTGGGTGAGCCAAAAGCTGGTGCAGGGTCATGTCCTGAATCACCACAGGAAATGTGGCGGGGGCGACGACATCTGCGAACCCGCGACTGCGTGCGACCTCAACATCGACATGCGCGGGGTCGGTCGCGAACACAGCCTTAGCAAACTCGCGAACTTTCTCGCGCCCGACCACATAGCTCGCGGTCGGCCCAAACGCTAAGTCGACCAGGTTGGGGTTAACGCTCATGGATTCAGTCTATTCCGGGCGCCCTTCGCTGCTTAGAACAGCGTGGCGCCCAGCAACCGGTCAAACATGTCTCGCGCCCGCATCTTCTCGGCCTTGGTGACATGTGATCCCCCGGCTGCTTGGAGAGCTCGAACCGCCATCACAGCGTGGTGGGCGCGCAACATGGTGTCATCCTCGTGGCTGATCTCTCGGTCGTAGCCGCTCAGGAAGGCCACCTTCAGATTGGGGTCGCTTCTCCAGTAATCCTGCTCAAGCAGAAAAACATCAACAACCCATGGGTCATATTCACTCTGGGCGAAGTCGATCAGGCGGACATGTCCGCCTGGGTCGACAAGCCAGTTCCTGGGGTGATTCACCCGGTGTGTTGGCACTAACACCATGGTTTCCAGATCCATGGCCTTAGCAATGAGCAACCGAGCCTCGGAGAGAAGGTGGGATTCGACCACAGCACCGAGGGTGCCCGCTGCCTCTTCAAATCTGGCAGCACACTGCCTAGCAAACTGATCAGATCTAACAGGTTGCGCTGATTCATGCAGGCGTCTAATCAGAACCCCCGCGCGGTAATGAATCAAGGGGTCCCAGTCTTGGCCCAGTGTTGTCGCACGGTCACCCGGGACTTCACTCTGGAGCAACATCTGAAAAGTGTCATCGTGGTCAATGAGTTTCGGCGCATCAGACCCCAGCGAGGGCGTGTAGGAGGTCAGGGCGTCGAGCTCCCGCTGATAGTCCGCGAGCGAGGAATACCACTTCACAATCGAGTGCTCATCAGAGCGAGTCTTGACTCGGAGCACCCGGGCAACAAGAGGTTGGGCAGTGAGGTCTTCGGCCACCTCGACTGGCCCCAGCACACGATTGACGCGGTCCAGAACCTCAGCATCTGAGGCCAGACCTTGGCGCCTGTGTGGTGCTATTCGCACGGTGTGCCTTTCTAGGAATGTTCAGCCAATGAAAAACCCCCGCCCACCGTCAGTGGTGGTCAGGGGTCTTTACAAGCTCATAGGGCTACTGGCAGCTGTCACACTGCAGCAGATCCATAGGATCTACGGGAACTGCGTAGCCTCCAACGTT
>JBIIFP010000051.1:0-8582 GCA_044237205.1 Pontimonas sp.
CTGGGATTCTCGTTCCCGGCACTCCGCCCAAGGGTCGCAGCGCTGCGAATGATCAGGTTGTGGCGGCGATTACCGGAGTGTTTAGCCAGTTTGACATCAACGCGAAGGTCGTGGACTTCACCAGAGGCCCCTCTGTTACCCGCTACGAGGTTGAGCTGGGCACTGGAACCAAAGTCGAGAGGGTCACGGCGTTGGCAAAAAATATTGCCTATGCAGTGGCCTCCAACGAAGTCAACATTTTGTCCCCGATCCCCGGTAAGTCGGCAATTGGTATCGAGATTCCGAACTCCGACCGAGAGATTGTCTCTCTGGGTGATGTTTTGCGCTCGCCTTCTGCCACCTCCGAAGTCCATCCCATGGTCATTGGCGTCGGTAAAGACGTGGAGGGTGGGTTTGTCGCAGCGAACCTCGCCAAGATGCCCCACCTCTTGGTGGCTGGCGCAACAGGGAGTGGTAAGTCGAGCTTCATCAATTCGATGATTACCTCGATCCTGATGCGGGCAACGCCCGCCGAGGTTCGAATGGTGTTGGTGGACCCGAAGCGCGTGGAGCTTGCCGCCTATCAGGGGGTTCCCCACCTGATCACGCCGATCATTACCAACCCCAAGCGGGCTGCCGATGCGCTGCAGTGGGTCGTCAAAGAAATGGACATGCGCTATGACGACCTCGAGAGCTTTGGCTTCAAGCACGTCGATGATTTCAACCGGGCGGTAGTCGCTAACAAGGTGGTTCTGCCAGTCGGGAGTGAGCGCGTTCTTCGCCCCTATCCCTATTTGCTGGTCGTGGTGGACGAGCTGGCTGACTTGATGATGGTCGCGCCACGAGATGTCGAGGATTCGATTGTCCGCATCACGCAGCTCGCCAGGGCTTCTGGAATACACCTGGTGGTCGCGACCCAGCGGCCGAGTGTTGACGTCGTCACGGGGCTTATCAAGGCCAACATTCCCTCGAGACTCGCGTTTGCTGTCTCGAGCATGACGGACTCCCGGGTCATCTTGGATCAGCCAGGGGCCGACAAGCTCATCGGGCAGGGTGATGCGTTGTTCCTCCCTCAGGGCGCGGCGAAGGCGAACCGGGTCCAGGGCGCGTGGGTGTCTGAAGCAGAGATTGCCAAAGTTGTCGCCCACGTGAAGCGCCAGGCCGATCCTGAATATCGGGCTGAGGTCGCGGCCGGCGCTGGAAGCGCCGCCGTTATTGACGCCGATATTGGCGATGACTTGGATGTGTTGTTGCAGGCTGCTGAACTTGTGGTGGGAACGCAGTTTGGTTCGACCTCTATGTTGCAGCGCAAGTTGCGGGTCGGCTTTGCTAAAGCCGGACGATTGATGGACCTGCTTGAATCCCGAGCGATTGTCGGACCCTCCGAAGGTTCTAAGGCCCGCGAAGTACTGGTGACGCCGGATGGCCTGGCTTCAGTCTTGGGCCAACTGCGCGGGGAGACCCCGCAGCACGTTGAGCCCGTGGCTGCCGAGGACCACCTGACGCAGGAAATACTGGCTGAGGATCTTCCAGCTCCCAAGTCAGCAGTTGACCACTCGGTGCATTACGCGGATGACCCCATCGACGAGATGACAAAGGGGTATCCTGAGGTCGAAGGCGAATCTGATGACGACGCCTGGAGGCTCACCGGAAGGGACTAGGTCGTGGCGCGTCCGGCACAATCCCCTCAACCCTCTAGTGGTCTGCGCGGCAGGTTTGTCGCCGCTGGAGTGAGCCAGGTCAGCAACGCGAATATCGCGAACCTCATCACGGTGGTGCGTATCCTCGTTGCACCAGTATCTGTGTGGTTGGTGGTCATGGATGACGGTGCGGACGGCGTCGCACGGTGGTTCGCGGGACTTCTTTTTGTTGCAGCTATTGCCACCGATGGCATCGATGGCGCTGTGGCGCGCAGGCGGAACCTGATTACTAACACCGGCATTCTGTTGGACCCGATTGCCGACAAGGTCCTCATAGTCGGTGCTCTGGGCGCGCTGTGGTGGGTGGGAGAACTTCCTCTCTGGGTGGTGTTGGTGATTGTGGTTCGCGAGCTTGGCATCACTGTGTTTAGGTTTGTCGCGCTGTCCGACCGTGTTATTCCCGCGTCCCGCGGGGGCAAACTCAAAACCATCGTGCAAGCCGTGACGCTATCGTCGTGGCTAATTCCGACCTGGGTGATCCTGGGTTCGTGGGTTTTTGTTCTCAACTGGGTTCTGATGGCTGTTGTGGTCGTGATCACGACGTGGACCGGCGTCGATTACCTGGTCAAAGGCCTGAAAGCCCCCGAGAAGACCGATGAGCGATAGTCCTGCCGCCATCATCCAGCTCGCCATCGAGAAGGGTGTGACGCTGGGGTGTGCCGAATCGCTGACCGGCGGGCTTGTGGCTTCTGCCCTTGTCGACATTCCCGGAGCGTCGGCGGTGTTCAAGGGATCGATTGTCGCGTATGACCTGATGGTCAAACATGACCTGCTCGGCGTCAGCGCGGCGCTTCTTGCCGAGCAGGGTGCCGTCAACGCCGACGTGGCCATCGCGATGGCGGAGGGGGCGCAGCGTGCTCTGGGTGTTGATTTCGCTGTGTCCACAACCGGCGTCGCAGGTCCCGATCCGGATCCCGTGAGCGGTGCGCAACCAGGGCTGTTCTTTGTGGCTCTCGCGGGGGGTGAGCTTGGCACCATGGTGCGAGAGGTCCAGCGCGAGGGCGATCGTGCCGATATTCGCTCTGCCGCGCGCCGCGCGGCGCTCCTGGCTCTCTATGACGCGTTGGCCATGCGCGAGTGAATGTCTGGGGGCCATTAATGCCACAGCAATTACACAGCATTCCTGGGGGCAATCCGTCAGAAGTTGTCGGTAGTGTTGTCCACATCGAGAATGTAAGAGGAGGTGCCCACATGGTTTTGGTCAGACACGAAATAGGCGACGTCCTTCGCGACTTTCGCCAACAGAAGGGTGCGACCCTCCGTCAAATCGCCAGCCGCGCTAACGTGGCGCTGGGTTATTTGAGCGAGGTTGAGCGGGGCCAGAAAGAGGCCTCCAGCGAGATTCTTGCGGCAATCGTCGATGCTCTCGACATGCCACTGTCCGTGATCATGCACGAGGTCGGTGACCGTCTCGCTATGTTCGAGGAGTTTGTTCCCCGCTCGAGTGTGCCCGACACCCTGCCGGACGAGCTGGTTGCGCAGTTTGATTCCGACATGGCGGTTCGCTAGGCGCACTTCGTGACTCACAGCGAGTTCTTCATCGCCGTGGACGATGAATTCGGGCCTTTTCAGGGTCGGGCACTGGTCCGCGACCTTGTGGTGGATTCTCTCGGCGATCGAACCGCCGAGCAGGCTTTGGAGGCGGGGGTCGCCCCGAAGCGCGTCTGGCTAGCTCTCTGTGGAGTTATGCAAGTGCCGCTGGGGCGCCAACACGGAGTGGGCCTCAGTGAGCCTCTTGCCGACACGCCAGGGTAATCATTCGAATATTCGTTCGAATAGCGGTACTCTCGTCCACAGTGATGAAGGACGCAGGCTAACTCCACAGCAATAACCTCAACCACCGAAGGTGTCTGAGGTTCCGCTTAGGCTCAAGCCCGCTCCCTGCATCATCCGCCTTGTCGAGAGACCCCACACCTCACGGGGTGTGGCGGAGGACGACAGCCGATAGGCAGCCGAGCACTACTGGAAAGAGAGATCGTAATGACAGCATCAACAGATCGCGAGAAAGCCCTAGAAGCAGCACTCGCTCAGATAGATCGACAGTTCGGTAAGGGCTCGGTCATGCGACTGGGTTCGGACGAGCGGCCCCCCATCGCCGTTATTCCCACGGGCTCCATCGCTTTGGATGTCGCATTGGGTGTTGGCGGTTTGCCACGTGGACGCATTATCGAGATTTATGGTCCAGAGTCCTCGGGTAAGACGACCCTGACCCTCCACGCAATTGCCAATGTGCAGGCTCAGGGTGGAATCGCAGCGTTTATTGACGCTGAGCACGCTTTGGACGCCGAATACGCCAAGAACTTGGGTGTCGACATCGACCAGTTGCTGGTCTCTCAACCCGACACGGGTGAGCAGGCTCTGGAGATCGCCGACATGCTGGTGCGCTCTGGCTCGGTGGACTTGGTGGTTATTGACTCCGTTGCCGCCTTGGTGCCTCGCGCTGAAATTGAAGGTGACATGGGCGACACCCACGTTGGTCTCCAGGCTCGCCTGATGTCTCAGGCGCTTCGGAAGCTGACGGGTGGTCTCAACCAGACCGGAACCACCATGATCTTCATCAACCAGCTTCGCGAGAAGATCGGTGTCTTCTTTGGTAGCCCAGAAACGACCTCTGGCGGTAAGGCGCTCAAGTTCTATGCCTCTGTCCGCCTCGATATTCGCCGGATTGAAACCTTGAAAGAGGGAACCGAGGCTGTGGGTAACCGCACTCGCGTGAAGGTTGTCAAGAACAAGATGGCACCACCCTTTAAGCAGGCAGAATTCGATATCCTCTACGGCACCGGTATTTCACGAGAGGGCAGCCTCATCGACTTTGGTGTCGAGCACGAGATCGTCAAAAAGTCCGGCGCCTGGTACACCTATGACGGTGACCAGCTTGGACAGGGCAAGGAAAACGCACGGAGCTACCTCATCCAGAATAAGGATGTTGCCAACGAAATCGAGCGCAAGATCCTTGCCGCACTCGGCGTCGGTCAGCTTGCTGCCGTCCCCCCCATGGAGGAAGTAGAAGCAGAGCCAGTGGCTCCGATCGAGTCACTCGAGGACAAGATCAGCGAACGCCAGGCTCAGGGAGCCTAAAGCGTGAGTATCCCCATCGCCAACGGGGAACGCGATGCCACCATCATCGCGTTCCCCGTTGAGCGGGTTTCTCGCTCTCGCCGACCCGCCTCTGGTGAGGCGGTCGTGATTTGCCTCACACCACCCGTGAACCCTCCTGAGGAGGATGACGATATGTCGGACACCACCCCTAGTGAGCGCGTTCGCCAGCGGGCTCGTAATGTCGCTCTTCATGCTTTAGCAACAAGGGGAGTCTCGAAAGTGGAGATTGAGGCGAGGCTGGTCTCTCGGGAGTTGCCAGAGGACGTGGTGCGAGAACAGATCAGCGCCCTCGAGCGTCAAGGCCTCATTGACGACGCTGAGCTGGCTAGCAACCTGGTCGATAAGTACGTCGTTCGACAGGGCCTGGGCCGCCGAGCGGCTGCCGAGAAAATGCGCCAACGGGGTATTTCTCCCTCGGTTGTCGCCGAAGCGCTGGAGGGTGTCAGTAATGAGGATGAGAGCGCTCGCTTGCGCGAGGTTGCCGAGGATCGCGCTCGCGCGCTTCGCTCTCTAGCGCCTGAGGTGGCTAAGCGCAGGCTCATCGCTTATCTGCAGCGTCGCGGGTATTCGGGTAACGAAATCTTTAGCATCGTCGACGAGGTTCTGCGCTGAGCGACTAGTTTTTGGCGACGCTCGCCATGAGTCGTGCGAGACTCCGCAGCGTTGCGGAACGCGAGCTCAGATGGTTGAGCGCCATGAACCCGACCATTCCAGTCGTGGGATCGATCAGGGCTGCTGAACCGGTTGATCCGGCCTGCCCGACCATCCCGGATACGCGGGATGGCCCTGAGGTGATCATGAGTCCGCGTGCCATTCGCAGGCTCGCATCAATCTTGAGTGGCTCGGCGGTCAGGTACTCGCGCCACTGTGGGCCAAAGAGCTCGTCGGACCAGAACGCACGGAGAAAACGCGTCATCTCCTGAGCTGTGGTGATCAAGCCCCCCGAGGCGCCCAGGCTGGCAAGCACCCGCGGGAGACGTAATACCTCGCTCCCGCGCTGAAGGGGAGCGAGAGAGAAATACCGATCGACATGAGAGGGCGTGAACACATAGGTGCTATTGAAACCCAGCGACGTTACGATTCGAAGGGTCACAAGCTGCTCGAAACTCATGCCTGTGGATTCCTGGAGGATCGCACCGAGGAGAGCGTAGTTGGTGTTCGAGTGGTGGACCTTCCTCCGCGCACCAGGAGGAAACAGTCCTGGGTAGTGCTTTGCGATCTCTAAGGCCTGGTCGAGGGTCCATGCCCGATCTCGGATCAAAGCCTGGCCAAGTAGTGGCTTCACCTTCTTCGCGGGGGGCTCCAAGAAGTCCACGATGCCAGAGCGGTGGCTCAGTAGGTGCTCCACGGTCAGGGTAGAGACGTAATCGCGGCCTCCAACGACACATAGCCCCGCCAGAACGTCTTCGGAAAGCAGTTCGGCAACCGGAGTGTCCGGAGCCATCGCGCCTCGGTCGAACTCGCGGAGAATCATCGCAATAGTGACCAGTTTGGTGACGCCGGTGACAATCACGGGGAGCGTTGTGTCGCCCCAGTCGAGGAGTGGCGATCCGTTTGAGTCCGTGATGAACGCACGAGGTCGTGACGCACCGGGGATGGCGGAAATTTTTGCAAGAAGCGACGCCACCTTAGGTGGCGGGGCGGCGGTTTCTGGGGCGAGTGTCATAGTGGAGTCCTTCGGTCATTCTACGAGTCAGGCCGGGTTTGGCGCCCGAGCGTAGAGGGGAATTCTTGGCCCTCGTAGAATGAGGACCGTGACACTCACCAACGAAACCGAGGCACGGGCGCAGGCTACCGAACTGTTTGCCTCACTCGATGCCACCCACGGTCGCACCTATGAGGTGCGAACCTTTGGCTGCCAAATGAATGTTCACGACTCTGAGCGAATGTCTGGCTCTCTTGAAGCCGCCGGGTATCTGCAGGCAGATTCCGGTGTCTTGGCCGATGTTGTGGTCATCAACACCTGCGCGGTGCGCGAGAACGCGGATAACAAGCTCTATGGAACCCTGGGCCACTTGGCATCTCTGAAGCGGGAGCGCCCGGGAATGCAGATTGCTGTGGGTGGCTGCCTGGCGCAGAAAGACAAGTCGACGATTCTTGCGAAGGCGCCTTATGTTGACGTTGTCTTTGGAACCCACAACATGGGCTCTCTTCCCGCGCTGCTGGAGCGCTCGCGCCACAACGGTGCAGCCGAAATCGAGATTGTCGAAGCACTGGAGACGTTCCCCTCGACTTTGCCCACCAAGCGAGATTCCAGCTATGCCGGGTGGGTATCCATTTCGGTGGGGTGTAACAACACGTGCACGTTTTGTATCGTCCCAAGCCTCCGAGGCAAAGAGATGGATCGCCGGCCTGGTGAGGTGCTGGCGGAGATCGAGGCGCTCGTGGCCGATGGAGCCATCGAGGTGACCCTGTTGGGTCAAAACGTCAACACCTACGGCGTTGAGTTTGGCGACAAGCTCGCCTTTGGCAAGCTTCTGCGCGCGGCCGGCAATATTGAAGGACTCGAGCGTATTCGCTTCACTAGCCCACATCCGGCAGCCTTTACCGATGATGTGATTGATGCGATGGCAGAGACACCGCAAGTAATGCCCCAGCTTCACATGCCACTGCAATCGGGCTCAGATCGGGTTCTGAAGGCTATGCGGCGCAGTTATCGAAGCGAGAAGTTCCTGGGAATCCTCGATCGCGTGCGAGAGAAGATTCCACACGCTGCCATCACGACCGACATCATTGTGGGGTTCCCCGGCGAGACAGAAGACGATTTCGAGGACACCCTCTCGGTCGTCGACAAGGCGCGCTTCGCGACCGCTTTCACCTTCCAGTATTCGATCCGCGAGGGAACGCCGGCTGCGACCATGCCAGACCAAGTGCCTAAGGCCGTGGTCCAGCAGCGCTACGAGCGTTTGATGGCCAGGCAAAACCAGATTTCCTGGGAGGAAAACCAAGCTCTGATCGGTACGACTGTGAATCTGTTGGTCGCAAACGACGAGGGTCGTAAAGACGACCAGACTCAGCGACTCTCAGGCCGCGCAGAAGACGGGCGATTGGGCCATTTCTCGATTCCAGAGGGCGCTGCCACCCCAAGGCCAGGCGACGTGGTGAGCGTGACCGTGACGGAGGCGAAGCCCTACTTCCTTCTTGCCGATCCATCCAGCGCCGGTGACTATCTGATGCGCTCCACCCGCGCCGGTGACGCTTGGGATCGCTGGCAGGCGGAGAGCTGTGGAGCCCTGACGCCGACACCATCCGGAGGGTTGACCCCAGTGCGCCTTGGTATGCCCTCACTCCCTGTCTCTGGCAACTAGCCGTGTCGCTCGCACAGTTCACTCCCGACATCGAGACCAAACCCAGGCCACCTGTGGTGGCCGTGGTGGGTGCCACGGGCACCGGTAAAAGCGCCCTTGCGCTATCCATGGCCGAGTCTTTGATTGAGTCGGGGCAACCGGTGGAGATTGTCAATGCCGATGCCATGCAGCTCTATCGGGGCATGGACATCGGAACCGCGAAACTCTCCGTGGACCAGCGCGGCGGGATTGCTCATCACCTTCTTGATGTGTGGGAGGTAACAAAAGAAGCGAGCGTTGCTGATTATCAGTCCATTGCTCGGGCCACCATTCTGGAAATCCTGAGTCGCGGAGTGATTCCGCTGATGGTGGGGGGGTCTGGTCTCTATGTGTCCTCCGTCCTCTATGAATTTGAGTTCCCCGGGACCGACAAAGCGCTCCGGGAGTCCCTGGAGGCCAGGTGGGAGGCGGAGGGCCCAGACGCACTGGTTGAGGAGCTGCGCGCTAAAGACCCTCT
>JBIIFP010000052.1:0-8387 GCA_044237205.1 Pontimonas sp.
AGCTGGTTCCCAAAGCAGATGCCAAAGAACGGCAATCCCCCTCGAAGGGCACTCTGCAGGAGGCCCACTTGCGCGTCGCTGGCTGCCGGATCACCGGGACCATTGGAGTAGAACAGCGCAACAGGATTGATGGCCTGGACATCAGCGAAATTCGAGTCGGCGGGCAGAACGTGAACGCGGAATCCTCTAGCAGCCAAGTGGTGCACGGTCGACTCCTTGATACCCAGGTCGATCACAGCGAGATTCCCCAGCAGGGCCCCAATGGGTTCCACGACGCGCACCTCGCGCACGCTCACCAGAGTAGAGAGATTGCGCCCCGTCATCGACTCCTGGTTCACCACACGTGAGAGCTGTTCGCTAGCCGGGAGCGCGTAGTGCTCGCCACTAAAGATGCCCCCGCGCATGACACCTGCTTCGCGGAGCACGAGGGTGATGGCTCTGGTGTCAACGCCGGAAATTCCGACAATCTGCTGTGCTTCGAGCTCATAGTCGAGGCTTCGAACGGAGCGAAAGTTTGACGGCCTCCTCGCCGGGTCACGAACCACAAAGCCTTCAACCCAAATCTGGCGGGACTCCGGGTCTTCATCGTTGATACCTGTGTTGCCGATGTGGGGTGCGGTCATCACGACAATCTGGCCGGCATAGCTGGGGTCCGTGAGCGTCTCTTGGTAGCCCGTCATGCCGGTCTGAAAGACAACCTCGCCAAGTGTCTCGCCTGGTGCGCCCCAGGCTTTCCCTTCGTAGCGGTGACCGTCTTCAAGTACGAGAACTGCGCGACCTTGGTTCACTTGGTTCCTCTCCCCACACGCCCGAGGGCATCAATAAAGGCTTCTGCGTTGCCATCAACGATGCGGAAGTAGCTATCCACATCACGCCCGGCGAGCCTCCACCGGACCATGGCAAGACCGTCTGCCTCGACAACCCGATCAATCGTCCACGTCGCTCTTCCTGCCTCGAGACCCTCTACGGGAAACACGACAGCGTCCTCGCCAGGAATTCGCACCACAAGCCCCTCGGGGTGCAGGGCTAGGCGCGCTTTAGCCCGATAACTCAGGGGCCCAGCAGCCACGCGTTGCAGAGGGTCTGCCGCTTCGGTGGTTGCCACATAGAGGGCGCTGATAGCAAAGACGGCAGCGCTGTCGGGGACATCGCGAACCAGTGCCGCTGCTTCGCCCTCATAGCGGACAATCCGTCTGCGCCATCCCCATAGCGCAAGCCCCAGGGTCACAGCGATGAGGGCAATCATCATCGAACCGGCAATTTCTTGGGTCATCGAGACCCTCCAGTTGCCACCACGTGGGCGTCTACAAGCTCTCCGTCCGCGACAGTAGCCACCCCGTGGTGGAAGGTAAACATAACTCGACCGGGCAGAGCATTCTCTGGGTAGGGATTATTCGAGCTGAGGCTTCCCCGGGGAGTCAGAGCAACCACCGAAGGGTCCACCAGGGTCAGATGCGCTTCGGAGCCGAGCGCCAGCGGGGTGTCATAGCCGGTGAGCGACCCGATCACAGCCGGAGTGGTGGAGAGGACTCGTGCAACATCAGACCAGCCCATTAAGCCTGGCTTTACTAGAGTCTCAATCACGACAGGCAGGGCCATTTCGAGGCCCAGCATCCCGAAGGCCGCCTCCCCAAAGGCGCACTCCTTGGATTCGCTTGGATGAGGGGCGTGATCGGTTGCGACGATATCGATGACTCCCTCAGCAAGCGCCTCGCGCAGGGCAATGGTGTCCTCGCTCGTGCGCAGTGGCGGATTGACCTTGAACAGCGGGTCAAACCCGGCAACACGGTCCTCTGTGAGAAGCAGGTGGTGGGGCGTGACTTCCGCGGTCACAGCAATCCCCCGCTTCTTAGCCCACCTGATCACATCAACAGAACCTGCGGTGGAGAGGTGGCAAACGTGCAACCTGGCACCGACATATTCGGCCAACAGCACATCCCTCGCGATGATGCTCTCCTCGGCGACCGCAGGCCAGCCGACCAAACCCAGCCGAGACGAGAGCGCGCCCTCGTTCATCTGAGCATCAGCAGTGAGCCGCGGGTCCTGCGCGTGTTGAGCGACGACCGCTCCCAGCGCCTTGGCCTGCTCGAGAGCGCGTCGCATGACCAGCGAATCGTGGACGCACTTGCCATCATCAGAGAAAACTCGGACAGCGCCACTCCCTGCAGCCATCGCTGCCATGGCCGAGAGCTCTTCTCCAGCAAGGCCCTTGGTGATCGCGCCAACCGGCCTCACCGTCACATAACCCGCCTCCTGGCCCATTCGTGCGACAGCATCGGTAATGCCCGGAATGTCCGCGACAGGGTCAGTGTTGGCCATGGCATGGACCGCTGTGAACCCACCCAGCGCCGCGGATTGCGACCCAGAAAGTATCGTCTCAGCGTGCTCGAGCCCCGGCTGGCGCAGATGCGTGTGGAGATCGACAAGGCCCGGGAGTGCAACTAACCCGGTTCCATCCACCAGGACAGTGCCTTTCTTCCCTGCCAGCTCCTTCGCATCAACGAAGCGTCCACCGCGAATGGCTAAATCAGCCCGGCCACCATCTGGCAACTCGGCGTCTGAGATGAGGTAACTGGTCACGAGCCCCCTCCCCGAAGTTCGTAGAGAGCCGCCATTCGCACAGAGACGCCGTTTCGGACCTGATCGAGAATGACTGAGCGGGGTGAGTCTGCGACCTGGGAGGCAATCTCTACCCCTCTGTTCATGGGACCTGGGTGCAGCACGATGCTCGGGGTTGGCAGCCGGTCAGCTCGGCCCGCCGTCAGACAATAGTTCCGCACGTAATCCTTATGGCTAATCAGGGAGCCATCCCCCATTCTCTCGCGTTGGACACGCAGCATCATGACCGCGTCCGGAGCGCCATCAATAGCGTGATCAAAATCGTGGGTGTAGTGAACGGGCCAGTCCTCAATACCCTGTGGCATGAGAGCAGGAGGTGCGACGAGTGTCACCGAAGCGCCGAGGGTTGTCAGGAGGAAGACGTTGGAGCGCGCCACACGAGAGTGCACGATATCTCCGACTATCACAACAGACAAGCCGGTGAGCAGTGCTCCCCTGGGTTCAGCGTGGAATCGTTGGCGCAGCGTCATCGCGTCGAGTAGCGCCTGGGTGGGGTGCTCGTACGCGCCATCACCGGCGTTGATAACACTTGAGCCAACCCACCCGGAGTGGGCGAGTGTGGTGGCGGCACCCGATGTTGGGTGACGAATCACGATGATGTCTGCCCCCATCGCCTCCAGGGTCTGCGCAGTGTCCTTCAGGCTCTCCCCTTTTGACACGCTGGAGCCCTGGACCTGGAAGGTCATGATGTCCGCGGAGAGTCGCTGCGCAGCCGCCTCGAAGGAGAGACGGGTCCTCGTCGAATCTTCGAAGAACAGGTTCACCATGGTGACCCCGCGCAGTGTCGGAAGTTTGGGAACCTGTCGGTTGGCAACAGCCTGGAATTCCTCAGCTGTGTCGAGGAGAGTCAGTGCCTGATTGACGTCGAGGTCCTGCGTGGAGAGCAAATGCTTCACTCGACCACCTGCACTTCTTCGGCGCCATCAATCTCGCGCAACTTCACGCTGATGCGCTCGCCATGGTGTGTGGGCAAGTTCTTTCCCACATGGTCGGCTCGAATCGGAAACTCCCGGTGGCCACGATCAACGAGAACTGCCAGGCGGACAAGGCTAGGCCGCCCGATTGCGGTGAGCGCGTCAAGAGCAGCCCGCACTGTCCGCCCGCTGTAGAGAACATCGTCGACGAGGACCACAACCCTGTCATCTATACCCCCGGCGGGCACCTCTGTCGGCGCGGGGGTCCGGTGCCCACCGCTGGAGAGATCGTCGCGGTACATCGTCACATCGAGAGATCCCGCGGGTACCGGAATGCCAGCGATGTCGGAAATGTAGGCGGCAAGCCGGTGAGCGAGAACTACGCCTCTGGTGGGGATGCCCAGCAGCACAAGATCGGAAGTCTCGGGGGAAGCCTCGATGATTTCGTGAGCGATACGCCGAAGAGTTCGGTCGATATCTGACTCCGAGAAAACTGCACGCGCAGTCATCGAGCCCTCCTTCCGCGCCTCACGGGACGCTGGTTAAAGCAGGTCGTACGGCCCTACTGTAGCGCACGAAGCGCGGCGGGCGCTAGGAGTTTGCGTGTGTCTCGGCGATTGAGGCAAGAATTCCGTGCACAAAACCCCCGGACGCTTCGGTGCTGAGCTCGCCGGCCATTGCTACAGCCTCTGAGATTGCCACCGCGGAGGGCACCTCCTGGTTATGGAGAATTTCCCACGCGGCAAGCCTCAGCAGCGCACGATCAACGCTCGGCATGCGATCTAGTGGCCACGTGGTGCTGGTGCCAGAGAGCAGCGCATCAATCTCCTCGCGGTGATCGAGCACTCCGGAAACGATTTCTTTGGCGTAGTCCCAACTAGAGGCACGCTGAGGGTCGTGTGCGGCGTGATCGGTCGCAGCAACCAGAGCAGCGGCCAAGTCAACGTCGGCGACGTCAGCGCTGAAGAGAATGTCGAGTGCTCTGCGGCGCGCTTTACGCCTGGCGCTCACTCGTCGGCCACGCGGCCCAGGTACTCACCGGTTCTGGTGTCTACCTTTACCGTGGTGCCCTGTTCCACAAAGAGTGGAACTTGAATCTCGAAGCCGGTCTCCAGTGTTGCGGGCTTAGTGCCACCGGTGGAGCGGTCACCCTGAAGGCCTGGCTCGCTGTAGGTGATCAGAAGCGTCACCGAGGCCGGAAGGTCAATGTAGAGCGCTTCACCCTCGTGCATGGCAATCGTCACAGCCTGGTTGGAGAGCAAGAAGTTTGCAGTGTCACCGACGACGACCTTGGGGACGTTCACTTGCTCGTAACTGGCCTGGTCCATGAACACGAAGTCGCTGCCATCCTCATAGAGGAAGGTGTAGTCACGACGGTCCACCGTTGCAAAATCAATCTTGGTGCCCGCATTGAAAGTCTTGTCGACGACCTTTGCAGAGCGGACGTTCTTGAGCTTCGTACGGACAAAAGCGCCGCCCTTGCCGGGCTTGACGTGCTGAAACTCCACCACGGCCCAGAGCTGACCGTCCAGGTTCAATACACTGCCGTTCTTAATATCGTTAGTCGTCGCCATGTCTCTACCTTCCTAAAAGAGTGGTCATCTGGGTCATTGCCAGAGTGTAAGAATCCGCGCCAAAGCCCAGGACTACACCCGTTGCAACACCCGAGATCACCGAGCGGTGGCGGAACTCCTCGCGGGAGTGGGGGTTTGAAAGGTGCACCTCGATCAGGGGAAGCCCGGCACTGGTCACCATCGCACACGCATCTCGCAGGGCATAGGAGTAGTGGGTAAACGCTGCGGGATTGATAATCACGCCTGCACGAGCGTCCAATGCTTCGTGGAGAAGCCCAATCAGGGTCGCCTCATCGTCAGTCTGCTCGAACCGCAGTGTGACATCCTCTGGCGCCTCGGTGCGGAGGATTGCTTCAATGTCGGAAAGACTCAACGAGCCATAGATTTCAGGCTCACGAGACCCCAAACGGCCCAAATTGGGGCCGTTGAGAATGAAGACGCTGTTCACACAGCCAGCCTACTGTGCAGACTGGCCAAGCTCGGCATATGCCGCAAAGAGCACAGACTCATCCGGAATTGCCAGTACGCGAGGCTTGCCGATGGCATCAAGCACCACAAACCTCAGCACGCCACCACGGGCCTTCTTGTCCTTCTGCATGCTCGCCAGCAACGTGCGCCAACGATCCGCTGGATACGTGATGGGCAATCCCAGAGATTGCAGGATTGAACGGTGGCGTTCAACGCTGGAATCATCGAGGCCCGCAACAATACGGGAGAGTTCGGCCGCGAAGACCATGCCGATTGACACCGCCACACCGTGGCGCCACTGATACCGCTCCGCGTGTTCGATGGCGTGGCCCAAGGTGTGGCCGTAGTTGAGAATCTCCCGGAGCCCCTGCTCCGTGAAGTCATCCCCCACGACTCGCGCCTTGACTGCAATGGCGCGAGAGAGCAACTCCTCAAAAACCTCGCTAGCGGTGTCGATGGCGACAGCTGAATCGGCTTCAATGAGCTCCAATATGCGCGGGTCAGAGATGAAACCCGCTTTCACAATCTCGGCGAAACCGGCCTTCACGTCATTCTCGGACAGGCCAGCAAGCACATCGGGGTCTACCAGGACAGCGTTTGGCGCGTAGAAAGCGCCCACCAAGTTCTTGCCCTCTTGGGTATTCACTCCGGTCTTGCCGCCGATAGCGGCGTCCACAATGCCGAGCACAGTGGTCGGGATGTGCACGAGCGGAACGCCGCGCAGCCACGTCGCAGCGACAAAGCCCGCAACATCGGTGGTTGCTCCGCCTCCCAGAGAGACAATCACGTCGTTGCGGTGGAAGTCGAGTTGACCTAGGACGCCCCAGCAGAACGAGGCGACTTCGATGCGCTTGGCACCCTCAGCATCGGGCAACTCGGCAAGAAAGACCTGCTTGGTAGTCGAGAGATCGGCGCGAAGCGCCTCAGCGATGGTGGCGAGTGCTGGCGCGTGGATAATCAGGACCTTGCTGGCATCGCCTGGCAGGTAAGAAGCTACATCGTGAATGACCCCCCGGCGCACGACGATGGGATAGTCGCCCTGTTGCGAATTGGACACGATGATGGTCTCAGGAAACTCAGCCATTAGGCAGCCTCACTCTTGATCCACTCGACAATGTTCTCAGCAACAGTATCGAGTGGCGTGGCAGAGGTGTCGAAGGTGGCACTGGCAACCTCGTCATACCAGGCCATCCGCGCTGCAACGAGTGACACCCAGCTCTCGAGGCCCCCAGCAAGCAACGGGCGTTTGGACGAGTCCAGGCGCGGTGCAACGGCATCTGCGGAGATCGAAATGAGTGCGACTCGCTGGGAGCGCAGATCTGCCCTGGTGTCGGGGTTTATGACGGCGCCTCCCCCGAGTGCAACAACACCGGGGGTCATGAGAGCCTGAATCACTGCCGCTCGCTCTTTCTCCCGGAACGACGCCTCGCCCTCGGCGTGGAACAGTGCTGGAATCGGTCCATACCGACTAGCAATCACTGAATCGGTATCCAAAAAATCAACTCCGAGTAGCTTCGCCACTCTCTTGCCAAGACGCGTTTTCCCCGCAGCAGGTGGACCCACGAGAACCACGAGGGGTACCGCCTGGACCATTAGCGGCGTCTGACCGGGGCAATCGCCTCGGGAATCGAATCGAGGTAGCTAGTCAGGTTGCGCTTGATTTCTACGAGCGAGTCGCCGCCAAACTTTTCCACGAGAGCGTCTGCAAGGACCAGCATCACCATTGCCTCAGCCACAACGCCGGCAGCAGGCACTGCGCACACGTCCGAGCGTTGGTGGTGAGCAACAGCTTCCTCCCCCGTCGTGGTGTCAATGGTGCGAAGCGCCCGGGGCACAGTCGAGATTGGCTTCATGCCAGCACGAACCCTCAACACGCCGCCGGTGCTCATTCCTCCTTCAGTGCCGCCTGCGCGATCGCTCGTGCGAATGACCCCCTCGTCACTGGCCACGATTTCGTCATGAGCGAGGGACCCTCTCCGCCTAGTTGTAAGGAAGCCATCGCCCACTTCAACACCCTTGATGGCCTGAATGCCCATCAGGGCACCAGCAAGCTTCGCGTCAAGTCGTCGGTCCCAGTGGACGTAGGAACCAAGCCCTGGTGGCAGCCCATACGCAACAACTTCGACAACTCCCCCGAGCGTGTCGCCCTCTTTGTGGGCGTCGTCGACCTCTGCGACCATCAGCGCCGCAGTCTCCGGGTGAGCGCACCGCAGAGCGTCCTCATCGAGTCGAGGGACATCTGCGGGTGTGGGCAAAGCGACGTCTTCGGGAACAGCGACAGGCCCGATGGCCACGGTGTGAGAGAGCACCTCAATACCAAGCTCGCGCAGGAACGCTCTGGCAACTGCCCCAAGCGCTACGCGGGCCGTTGTCTCCCTAGCGGAGGCACGCTCCAACACTGGCCTGGAATCATCAAAACCGTACTTCTGCATCCCGGTGAGGTCAGCGTGACCAGGACGGGGCCTCGTGAGCGCTGTGGCACGGCCGCCGGTCAGCTCCTCCGCCGCCACGGGGTGCGGGCTCATAATGGTTTCCCACTTGGGCCACTCCGTGTTGGCGACACGCAGAGCTACCGGCCCACCCTGGCTAAGCCCATGACGGATCCCACCAGAGATTGAAACCTCGTCCGCCTCAAACTTCATCCGAGCGCCGCGGCCATACCCGAGGCGGCGCCTGGCCAGGTCCTCCTGCACCATCTCCATGGTGATGGGCACACCGGCGGGAAAGCCCTCGAGCAGGGCGATCAATTCGGGGCCGTGAGATTCACCCGCAGTCAACCAACGCAGCATGTTCTTATTCTTCCATGCCAAGC
>JBIIFP010000017.1:0-26600 GCA_044237205.1 Pontimonas sp.
GACGCGAAGATTTCTGTAGTGATCTTTCATGGCTCTACTTTCCTGACTTTCCCTGGGAGAGACCGCGATCTCGCCCGAGCACATCGTCGAGGGATTCGCCCTCGATCATGAGACCGTGTGTGCCGCCATCCACCCACACCACCGGTGGCCGCCCGACCACGTTGTAATTGCTGGCTAACGAGTAGCAATAGGCGCCAGTCGCAGCAACAGCAATCAGGTCACCGGGTGCAACATCACCGGGTAAGTAATCAGCGTCGACGACGATGTCACCACTCTCGCAGTGTTTGCCCACAATACGAACGAGCGCGGGGTCCGAAGTCGACACTCGGTTAGCAAGCCTGGCGCTGTAGTGCGCCCCATAGAGAGCTGGCCTCGCGTTGTCGCTCATTCCGCCATCCACGCTCACATACGTCCGCACCGCCACCGAGCCATCCCCGGCGGTCACGGACACAGGTTTGATTACCCCCGCGGAATAGAGGGTGATGCCCGCGGGGCCAGAGATCACTCGGCCCGGCTCGAAGGCAATATGTGGCATCGCAACCTTGAGATCAGACGCGTGCTGCGCAACGTGATCAACAATGGCTCTGACCATCGCCTCTGGTGCGAGCGGTCGATCGGATTCGGTGTAGGCAATGCCAAAACCACCACCGAGATTCACAGTGCCCCGCTCCTTGCCAGCAAACAATTCGGCATAGAGAACCACCATTCTGGTGGCCGCCTCGAGGAAACCTTCGAGGGCAAAAATCTGCGATCCAATGTGAGAGTGCAGCCCCACCAAAGAGAGCCCTGGCATCGAGGCAATCTCTCCCGCCAGGGTCGTGACCTCGGGAAGAGACAGACCGAACTTCTGATCCTCACGGGCGGTGGCTAAATACTCATGCGTGTCAGCGTGGACACCCGTGTTCACCCGAATCATTACGCTCTGGCGCACACCGAGCTCCACAGCGATGGCGTTGATTCTCTGCGCTTCAATCGGAGCGTCAATCACGATGCATCCAACCCCTGCGGATACTGCGCGGTGGAGCTCGGCTGGAGACTTGTTGTTCCCCTGGAATTCAATCCGGGCGGGATCAGCTCCGCCGGCAAGCGCAATCGCTAGCTCGCCACCCGTTGCGACGTCAAAGCCAAGCCCCTCGGCAGTCAACCACGACACAACGTGCCCTGAGATGAAGGACTTGGAGGCGTAATAGACACTGCCGCTCGCCCCGTGAGTGGCACACGCCTCCGCCACAATCGCCTGGAAGGAGCGCGCCCTAGAGATGAGCTCACTGCGCTCCATGACATAGAGCGGACTGCCATAGGTGGCGACCAACTCTGCCACTCCGATGCCGCCAATGACCAGCTCGCCCTGAGAGTTCCTGGCAGCACTAACGGGCCACACGCCCGAATGCAGCACATTCGGGTCACTGGGCGCGCTTCGCCAGGAAGGAGCAAGCGTCGAGGACATGGGAGCCGATACCACCTCACGTTGGAGCGATTGTGTGTGAGGCGAGCGAACCCGGATTGGTTCCTGAAGCCACCACAAGGATAGCGAACCACGTCAAGGAATTACATACGCTCTGGAGCGCTCACACCGAGAAGACTCAGGCCGTTGCGCAAAACCTGCCCGGTGGCATCGTTGAGCCACAATCTGGTGTGGTGGATGGGCTCGAGGGGCGCATCACCCTGCGGGGTGACCCGGCAACTGTCATACCAGCGGTGATAAACCCCAGCGACTTCCTCGATATACCGGGCAACGCGGTGCGGTTCGCGCAGCTGGGCGGCCTGGCTAACAACCCTGGGGAAATCACCGAGTGACGCGATCAGCGCCGCCTCGCTCTCGTGTCCTAGAAGCTCGGGCTCAAAAACAGCGCGTGTCACCCCTGCGAGCTCGGCATTTCGGGCAACCTGGTGTGTTCTCGCGTGCGCGTATTGCACATAGAAGACCGGGTTGTCATTGGTGTGCTTGGTGAGAATGTCGGAGTCGAGCGTCAACGGAGAATCTGCTGGATAACGAGCCAGGGAATATCGAAGCGCGTCGGTGCCGAGCCACTCACGCAAATCATCGAGTTCGATGATGTTTCCGGCTCGCTTGGAGAGCTTCGCGCCGTTGATGCTGACCAGCTGACCGATCAAGATTTCTACGTTGGTGTCGGGGTTTTCCCCGGCAGCACCGGCAAGCGCCTTAAGTCGGTGAATATAGCCGTGGTGATCGGCGCCGAGAAGATAAATCTTCCTGGCAAAACCGCGATCCGACTTGGAGAGGTAGTAAGCGGCATCCGCTGCGAAATAGGTATAGGCGCCATTACCGCGCTTGATGACGCGGTCCTTGTCATCACCAAAGTCAGTTGTTCGCACCCAAATGGCTCCATCGTCGTCATAGACGTGTCCGGCCTGGCGCAAGCGGGCGACCGAAGCATCAATGAGGCTCTTGCCATCAAGACCAGGGTCGTGGAGGGTGCGCTCCGAGAACCACACATCAAAGAAGACGTTGAATTTCGCCAACGACTCTTTAATCTCAGCGAGCTGGAGAGCGTAGGCCCGATCCCTGGCAAGGGGAATCTGTTCCTCCGGGGGAAGTTCCAGGAGCCCGGGGTTCTCTGCAATGACGCGGGCGGCCAAGTCGAGAATATATGAGCCGTGATACCCGTTTTCGGGAGCAGGCTGTCCTGTCGCCGCGCTGATGATGGATTCGCCAAAGACATCCATTTGTGCGCCGGCGTCATTGATATAGAACTCGCTGACAATTTCCGCCCCGGCAGCGCGCAGAACCCGAGCGAGCGCATCGCCGAGTGCCGCCCAGCGGGTGTGCCCGATGTGGAGGGGGCCGGTGGGGTTTGCAGAGACAAACTCGAGGTTGATTGTTTCCCCCGCCAAATCGGTGCCGTGACCGTAAGCGTCTCCAGCTTTCACGATCGTGGAAACGAGCTCACCGGCAGCTCCGGCATCGAGGGTGATGTTGATGAACCCTGGGCCTGCTACTTCGGCGTGGGAAACGCCTGGGAGAGCCTCGATGGCGTTGGCAAGCTCCATCGCCAGGTCCCGCGGGTTCCGGGAGAAGTCTTTCGCTAATTTGAGGGCAATCGAGGTTGACCAATCGCCATGGTCTTTGCTCTTGGGCCGCTCGAGAGCAACATCGGCACCCTCCACAGAAATCGAGAGCGACTGCGATGTGGCATGACGCGAAGCCACTTCTGCGATGTCGTTCGCTAGCGCCCTGGGGTCCACAACGCCCTATCTTAGCGGTGAGGCGCCGCCCTAGACTCGAGGCTGTAACCTAGTGATGCCCAACGAGCCCCCATAGCTCAGGGGATAGAGCGTCTGCCTCCGGAGCAGAAGGCCGCAGGTTCGAATCCTGCTGGGGGCACACTAATGTCGCCCTAACTTCAGGTTCGATCTGGGCTTTCGTGGGCTTCCAAGAACTCAAAGAGTTCAATGTCATCGACGCCCGGGAACATTCCTCCGCGCAGCGGGGAGAGAACATGGGCGTGCAGGCGCGCGCTGGTCCAGGCTTTGCCCGACCATTTCTCGGTGAGTTCTGGGACCGGGCGCCTGCAGCACTCGGCATCTGGACACCGGGAGAGCTTGCGCCAGGTGGTATCCCGACCTCGGAACCACTTGGCGTCTTCGAAGGTGACCCCCACTGTGATGGAAAACTCATCCGTGGCGGAGGTCCCAATTTGGGTGGACTCCCAAAAGGTGCCCTCCGGGGTGTCGGTGTATTGGTGGTACTCCGTGGCGCGATTGGTCCGCACGAAGGCTTCTCTGGCGCTCCAGTTCCGACAGACGATTTGGCCCTCGGTAGAACCCGTGACATCGAGTGGCAACGCTAGCCCGTCATTTTCATAGGCCTTGTACACCGTGCCATCGTCGCCCACCCGGAGGAAGTGAAGGGTGAGGCCTAGATGCTCCGTCGCAAGATTCATAAAGCGCAACCCGGCAGCCTCGTGGGTCACACCAAAGGCATCACGGAAATCCTCCACAGCCAAGTTTTTGGCTTTCTTGGAACCCGCAAGAAACTCAACCGCTTGGGTTTTGGGCATCAAGCACGCCGCGGCAAAGTAATTGATGTCGAGTCGCTGCTGCAGGAACTCTTCATAGGTCGTGGGAACCGGGTGCTTCATCACCTGGTGAGCGATGGCTTGGAGCGCAAGAGATCGAAGACCGTGCCCGCCCGGGATGGACGCTGGAGGCAAATAGATTCTGCCGTTGGCCAAATCTGTCACGCTTCGGGCGCTGCGAGGTAGGTCTCCGACGTGAACAATTTCGAGCCCAATTTTCTGGGCCATCTGCGCCACCTCGCGGTGGGTGAGAGCACCCATTGCCGTGTGACCCGCGGAGCGCACGAGGTCCTCGGCAAGGACTTCTAAGTCCTCGCGGTAGTTGTTGCGCTCACGCATGCGCAAACGCAATTCGGTGTTGGCCCGCCTTGCCTCTTCCGGAGTGGCAATTGCTCTGGCGTCGCGACGAACCAGTTCGTCGTGGAGTCCGAGCAACACCTTGAGGTGCTCATCGGTAAGAGATTTAGACGCCCTTATCTCTGGCAACCCCAGTGAGGCATGGAGGGTGCTCCCTTGGGCCTTTGACCAATCGCGTTCCAAGCGCGCACGCTCAGTCGGGGGTGATTCGTCCAGGAGCTCGGCAACCTCAACCTCGAGCGCGCGGGCCAGCTCGGAGAGCAACCCGATCTTCGCTTCGCGCTTGCCAGTCTCCACGAGTGAGAGCTGGCTCGGGGTCACGCCAACGCGGGCGCTCAGATCCTCCAACGTCAGGCCCGCCGCCTGCCGAACGTGACGAATTCGTTGGCCCAGAGCAAGAATTTCTACCATTGTCTGACAATATCGCAAAAACGCTGTTTTTTGACAAGCTTTTTGGCCAACCATCGGCGTGTTTATTGACAATAGTGGAGTCAAGACCAGCCAAGGAGACGCCATGCCCCTCACTAACACCACGACCAGTACCCCGCGAAAGACTGACGACTCACGTCCCCTGGATGTTGTGGAGTGGGTCAACGAGATGGCTGCTCTCACGTCGCCCGAGCAGATTGTGTGGTGTGACGGATCGAAGCGCGAGGCCGACGAACTGATTTCCACGATGCTCTCTAGTGGCACCCTGATTCAGCTCAATCCCGAACTTCGTCCACAGAGCTACCTGGCCCGCAGTGCCCCCAGCGATGTTGCACGCGTGGAGTCAAGGACTTTCATCTGCTCCCCCGACCCCGACGACGCAGGCCCCACCAATAATTGGCAGGACCCCAGCGAGATGAAGGACACTCTTCGCGGTCTTGCCAAAGATTCCATGCGTGGCCGGACCCTCTACGTTGTGCCCTTCGCGATGGGCCCCCTAGGTTCCCCGCTATCAAAACTGGGGGTCCAGATCACCGACTCCCCCTACGTGGCACTCAGCCTGCAGATGATGGTGCGAGTGAGCGGCGAAGTCTTGTCCATGATTCGCTCGGGCACATCCTGGGTGAAGTGTTTTCACACGGTGGGCGCGCCACTCAACTCCGGCGAGCTGGATGTCGCGTGGCCCTGCAACGAGACAAAGTACATCAGCCACTTTCCCGAGAGCCTGGAAATCTGGTCCTACGGGTCCGCCTACGGCGGCAACGCTCTTCTGCCCAAGAAAGCGTTTGCCCTGCGCATCGCCTCGGTCATGGCGAGAAAGGAAGGCTGGCTCGCCGAGCACATGCTGCTCGTCAAAGTCACGAGCCCCGAGGGCAAGACATACACGATGGCGGCCGCGTTCCCCAGCGCCTGTGGCAAGACAAACTTCGCAATGATGCGCCCCAGTCTCCCGGGGTGGAAGGTCGAAACCCTCGGTGATGACATCGCCTGGCTTCGCCCGGGCCGGGATGGCAAGCTTCGCGCAATCAATCCAGAAGCAGGTTTCTTCGGAGTCGCCCCTGGCACGAGCCAGGCGACCAACCCCTCGGCCATGGAGATGCTCTGGGGAAACACCATTTTCACGAACACTGCCTTAACCCAAGAGGGTGACGTGTGGTGGGAGGGCATGACCAAAGAGGCCCCCGAGGGTCTCACCACCTGGCAAGGCGAACCCCATGACAAGGCCTCCGGCCAGCCTGCCGCCCACCCCAATTCGCGCTTCACAGTGGGTCTTAGCGAGTGCCCCAGTTTGGCTGAAGAGTGGGATGACCCCGAGGGTGTCGTCGTCGACGCGATCATCTTTGGGGGCCGTCGCTCCACCACGGTCCCGCTGGTCACCGAAGCGCTGAACTGGAATCACGGAGTGTTCCTCGGCGCGACCATCGCCTCCGAACGCACCGCGGCCGCTGAGGGGACCCTTGGCGAAGTTCGTCGCGACCCCTTCGCGATGCTCCCCTTCCTCGGTTACAACATGGGCGATTACTTCGCTCACTGGCTGGAGATGGGCGACACGCTTCGAGTGACGGGGCGGCCCCCCAGAATTTTCCAGGTTAACTGGTTTAGGCGAGACGCCAACGGCGGGTTCATCTGGCCAGGTTTTGGAGAAAACTCCCGCGTTGTCGAGTGGATTGTCGATCGTCTGGAGGGTCGAGTTCCTGCCCGTCGGACCGCCATTGGGTGGACACCAGAGACCATCAACCTCGAGGGCCTCGAGCTCGGTCAGGACAGCCTTGAGGCGCTCCTCGAGGTTGACAGTGATGCGATTGCCCAAGACCTCAATGACGCCGAAGTTTTCCTGAACACGATGGGCTCTAGACTCCCTGCGGAAATCAGCCGGCAGCTCGAGGACACCCGAACACGCTTGTCTCTCTGAGGCCCCGACCTCGGGGTGGCGAGGGTGCGCGACCGCGTTAGTGTGGAATCCATCGAGAAAGGGTCCGATGGACCGCATTGCCGTAGTAACCGGCGCCAGTAATGGAATTGGCGCACAAGTCGCCAGAGAGCTTGCCCGGAGGTCATGGCGAGTTGCCGTGGTGGGCAGAAACCCTGAGCGAACGAAGGCGGTGGCAGCGGACATCGGGGCGACACCATTTATCTGTGATTTTGATCGCCTCGATGATGTCCGAGCCCTAGCCGACGAACTCTCGAAGCGCTTTGGCCACATCGATGCTTTGGTCAACAACGCCGGTGGCATTGTCGCAAAGCCAAGCCTCAGCGTTGACGGTCACGAGCTGACTCTTCAGCGCAACGTGCTCGCCGGTGCAGTTCTTACCGAACGGTTGGTCCCTCACTTAATGTCCGCGCGAGGCCGCGTGATCCACACCTCGTCGATGGTCTCTCGCCTCGGGCGCATCGACCTGGATGATTTGAGCTTTACCACCCGACGCTACGGTGCAGGCTGGTGGCCCTACGCCTCGGCAAAGCTCGGCGTTATTCTCTACGCCCGATCCCTCGCCGAGCGCACCGGACTGGAGAGCTACCCCGTTCACCCGGGCTATGTTCGCAGCGGTTTTGGGGCTGAATCTCGCAGCGGAAGAATGATTTTGGCGCTCTCTGGCTGGATGCAAATTAGTGCCGAAGCAGGGGCTGCGCCCCTGGTTCACTTGGTGGACACCCCGGAACTCGGTGTGGCGAATGGAACCTATTTCGATGGGTTGACACCCGACGGGCCGACCCATCCTGGTGCCGCAGATTTGGACTTGATTAGGGCATACTGGCGAAAGATAGCGTCCTCCGTGGGCCTATCCCTTGACCAGCCCCACGCGACCTAACTAAGGACATGAGATGCGCCCCACAGCCAACACACTGATGTCAATCGGAGTACTGGTAGCCAGTGCGACGGTGCTCTCGGGTTGCTCTGTCCTAGAAGACTGGGGACTCTTGCCCGCCGTGGAGTTGGTCATCGAAGACATTGCGACCCCTGACGAAGCCGCAGCACCCGCCGAAGGCGAGGAAGCCCTTGGGCCCGAGGACACCGGATTTGTGATTCCCACGTGCGATCAGCTTTTCTCGGCAGGCCAAACTACGGCCCTGGTTGACCAGTCCCGCGTGAACATGGGAGACACCAGTGAAGGTGATTTCGGCTACGGGACCACGAACCCTGAATTGGTGGGACTGCTCAAGAACGTGCGCTCAGACCTGCGGATTTCCTGCACGTGGTATCTCCCAGCGAGTGAGAGCGTGTCGGTAACCTCCGTTGCTGTTGTCATCCCCGAGGATGCGACTTCAATCTCTGCGGCACTAGCGTCTGCCGGTGGGACACAGCAGGAAACGGGCGGTGGCTTGCTCTGGATTATCGATTCCACCACCTCTGATGAGTCAGCAGACTTCATCGCAACAGAAGCACACTTCCTGGCTTCGGTTCCCTGTCCCTTCTCACTCGCCGAAACATCCTGCACCGCATGGGTGAGCACCAACTACGCCTTTGGTCAGGCAGAGACTCTCACTCTCGACGCTGCGAAGAACCTCGACGTCTTCGGCGGGTAAGTCCGGCTCCGCGGCACACGATCCCACTGAACCGCACTTAATTCATCCCCCTGCGACACGCTGTGCCATCGAATGAATACCACGGTTTCCGGGGCTTCTGCGCCATATACTCAACCCAAAGGAGGAAAGCCATGCGGCTACATCGTGGAGGGTACCGCGCAGCTGCACTCTCCGGCTTTCTTGTCTTGTCTCTGTCCGCCTGCGGCACGGGTTCAGGCGATGACGCGGATGAAGCGCTTACCGACGAAGTTGCCGCCGAAGTAGAGGTTGTTGAACTGACCTTCACTCCTCCCGCCGATTGCACAGCGCTGTTGCCAGATTCGGCGGTCGCCAGTCTGGCTGCGGAGGGTGTTGAGCTTGTGAAGGGCCCGGGAAGCCCCAGCACCGAACCGATCTTCGTGGAGAGCAAGACGCCAGAAGAGCAGGTGGGAGGAATCTCCTGCCTCTACTCAGTTCCTGGCGATGAAGAGACCGGGGTCTACATCATCCTCAGTGTGGCGCCGGTGAGCGCAGATGCGAGGCCCGGGGTGATCAACGACTTGCTCGCTCAAAACCTCAACGTCGGGCAGTCCACCGATGGCGCCTTGACCTACTGGATTTGGGGCGATGAGGTTATCGTTCCGGCTCTGCACAACAACCTCTACGACGACTCGTGGTATTCAGCGCTCCTGCAACCGGGAGGGCGAGCAGCCTACGACAAGGGTGTTGCGCTGGTTGAGGGTATGCGTCAACAAACTACCCAGTAGTTTGGGCTTATGGCCTCACTGGCGCTTGGCGAACTACTGCCCGCGGCACTGCCCCAGCGCTGGGTCGAACTAGTCGGTGATGAAGGCCTCGACATTCTCCGAGTAATCGGGGAGCGTCTTGATCGGAGCCCAGGGCAGAAGGCGTTGATGACCCCACTACCCGAGAACATTCTTCAGGCCTTTGCCACACCGCCCCAGAGCATTCGGGCGCTGATTGTCGGACAAGACCCCTACCCCAGCGCCGGCCACGCCACTGGGCTCGCCTTCTCCGTGGGGCGAGGAGTTAACCCCCTGCCCCCCAGCCTTCGCAATATCCGCATGGAGTATTCAGCAGATCTGGGGCTTCCCCTCCCCTCACACGGGGACCTCTCCCGCTGGGCCCGCCACGGAGTTTTCCTTCTCAACCGTCACCTGACGACTCTCGTTGGCTCCCCGGGAGCACACCGATCGCTGGGCTGGTCGCGATTCACCGACCTCGTCATTGGCGCACTGGTGGAACGCGGTCACATTTTCGTCCCGGTGCTGTGGGGCAGGGAAGCGCAAGAATTGGCCCCGTTACTCGGATCGCTTCCCCGAATCGAATCGGCTCATCCAAGCCCGCTCTCCGCTCGCATAGGATTCTTCGGATCGAGGCCGTTTACGCGAACCAACCAAATCCTCGAAGAACAAGGCCGTAATCCGGTTGACTGGGACTTGGATAAGGACGACTAATGCTGAGGGAAGAATATGAGAAGAAGCGCACACCACCGCGCCTTCCGCAGGAGCCTCAGGAACCCGTCAGGTTCTCGTGGTCCGTTACCAACGCAACCGAGGCCGACCTTCCGGACGTGCTGGCCCTCTATCGCCACTATGTGAGGAACTCCGTCGTCACCTTTGACGAGAAGCCGCCCACGCTGGCTGCGTTTCGATCAAAATTTCGCCATCTGCAAAAACTTGGCTATCCCTTTAGAGTCGCCCGCTCCCCACAGGGCACCCTTCTGGGGTATGCCTACGTCTTCCCTTTTCGGGAGAAATCAGCATTCCGAAAGACGGTGGAGAGCTCTATTTACTTAGGGCCAGCGGCAACCGGTCGAGGGTTGGGAACTGTTTTGCTGGCTGACCTCATCGAGCACAGCACGCAGGCTGGGCTTCGAGAAATCATCGCGGTCATCGCTGATCAGGGCGCCGAAGCTTCCCTTGCCCTCCACCAGAAGTTTGGCTTTGTCGAAACAGGTCGAATGGGCAAGGTCGGCTTCAAGTTTGAGCGATGGATCGGGATCATTTTGATGCAAAGGTCGCTGCCCTAGCACTGTGCATTTGTTACCCCCGGTTACACGCCCAGGTGACGAATGACAGAAGTCGCTTTACTGTTGGCTCCACGCAGTTCACTCCCCTGCGTCCTGAGACAGAAAGCATGGCCATGGCAGACAACTGGAAGTTTGAGACCCAGCAGATTCACGCTGGTGCTAGCCCCGACCCGACCACGAATTCTCGGGCAACGCCGATCTATCGCACGACGGCGTATGTGTTCAATAGCGCTGAGCACGCAGCAAACCTGTTCGCGCTCGCGGAGTTTGGAAACATTTACACCCGCATCATGAACCCGACGCAGGATGTCGCAGAGAAGCGCATCGCAGCGCTCGAGGGCGGAACAGCTGCTCTGCTGCTGAGCTCCGGCCAGGCGGCAACCACCAACGCCATTTTGAACATTGCGCACTCCGGCGACCACATTGTTAGCTCCTCATCTGTCTATGGCGGAACCTACAACCTCTTCAAGTACACGCTGCCGAAGCTTGGTATTGAGGTCACTTTCGTCGAGGACCAGGACGACCTCGCAGCCTGGCAGGCTGCAGTTCGGCCCAACACGAAGGCTTTCTTCGGTGAAACAATCGCAAACCCGAAGATCAACATCTTGGACATTGAAGGTGTTGCCGCAGTGGCCCACAAGAACGGCCTGCCCCTGATTGTGGACAACACCGTGGCAAGCCCCTACCTGTTGCGCCCGCTCGAACACGGCGCAGACATCGTCGTTCACTCGGCGACCAAGTTCCTGGGAGGACACGGCACCGTGATCGCCGGCGCCATCGTCGATGGTGGAAAGTTCCCCTGGTCGAAGCACGTGGATAAGTTCCCGGGCCTCACCGAGCCAGACCCCTCCTATCACGGTGCTAGCTACACCAGCGTGCTGGGGGACCCGATTGCCTACATCATCAAGGCCCGCGTCCAGCTCTTGCGCGACCTCGGTGCTGCCGTCTCACCCGACAACGCGTTTGGCTTGATTCAAGGAATCGAAACACTGAGCCTTCGGATGGAACGTCACTGCTCGAACGCTCTGGCGGTCGCGCAGTGGCTGGAAGCCCACGACCAGGTCGCAGCGGTCAACTACGCTGCGTTGCCCTCTAGCCGTTGGAACAAGGCAGCGGCTAAGTATGCCCCCCACGGTGTTGGCGCAGTTCTCTCCTTTGAGATCAAGGGTGGCGTGAACGCCGGCCGCGCACTGGTCGATAGCGTGTCGCTCTTTAGCCACGTGGCCAACATTGGTGATGTGCGAAGCCTGATCATTCACCCAGCCTCGACCACGCACTCGCAGCTCACTCCAGAGCAGCAGCTCACCACCGGTGTCACCCCAGGGTTGGTTCGCCTCTCTGTGGGTCTCGAGCACATCGATGACATCCTGGCTGACCTCGAGTCCGGTTTCCAGGCCGCCAAGAAGGCTAAGTAGCACCCCCGGAGCAAGGCTCCACCCTCCTCTCAAGACTGGGGATGGCCGAGGTATTCCTCGGCCATCCCCAGTTAGGGAAGAATAGCCACACTATGGATTGGCAATCACCCGCGGAGTCACTTCCCTCGGCCTTCGTCACGGAGGCTCTTCAGGCGACGTTGCGCGGAACGCCACCCGTCACCGGTGCGTGGCGCGATGGCGATCACCTGGGCAACCGAGCGTTCTGCCAAGTTGGTCCATTTACCACCGAGCACGGGGATCACATTCCTCATGTGCGCATCGCGTATGAAACCTTTGGCGAACTCAACGCTGACGCATCAAACGCCGTTCTCGTATTTCACGCCCTCACCGGTGACTCTCATGCCATCGGTCAGGCTGGGCCAGGGCACCCAACTGCCGGCTGGTGGTCGGGTGTTGTGGGGGCGGGTCTCGGGCTTGATACCGATCAGTGGTGCGTCGTTGTGCCGAACATCCTCGGTGGTTGCCAGGGAACCACGGGGCCCTCTAGCTTTCACCCCGATGGCCGGGAGTGGGGGTCTCGTTTCCCCTATCTGACCATTCGAGATCAAAGCAGGGTCGTTGAATCACTCGCTGATCACCTCGGAGTTTCCTCCTTCGCCGCCGTCGTTGGCGGATCGATGGGCGGAATGCATGCGCTGGAGTGGGCACTACTTTTCCCGGACCGGGTGTCCAGGCTTGGTTTGATTGCCGCCAGTGCCGTCACGAGCGCCGACCAAATTGGTGGCAACTCCATTCAAATGGAGGCCATCACGGTTGACCCCTTCTTCGCCGGCGGGGACTACTACGACCACGACGAGGGGCCCTTCCGAGGTTTGGCGCTGGCGAGGCGCATGGCACTGGTGAACTACCGCTCACCCACGGAACTCAACGAGCGCTTCGAGCGGACCTGGCAGAGCAAGGTCTCGCCGCTGGGCGACAACGGTCGTTTCGCCGTCGAGAGCTACCTCGATTTCCACGGGAACAAATTCACCCGCCGATTCGACGCGAACAGCTATATGAGTTTGGTGGGAGCCATGAACTCCCACGACGTGACGCGTGATCGCGGCGACTTAGCTGCCGTTCTCGGCGCACTAACCCTGCCGACACTTGTGCTGGGGGTTGATAGTGACCGCCTGTTCCCGCTGAGTCAACAAGAAGATCTGGCCCGTCACATTCCGGGGTGCTTGAGCGGCAAGGTTCCTGAAGTACTAGAAACCCCCTACGGGCACGACGGATTCTTGATTGAATCCGAGCGTGTTGGCGCCTCCATAGCAAACCTCCTGGCTACGCCCACGACGTAATAGCGTCTCCGATGACGGCCGGAATTTCCCGGCAGACATCCATGACGCTAAAGGGCCCACCGGTCGGGCTATCGGCATCGCCGACGGCGCGGGCTGAGGCCCTGGCCGCAGCAATTTGGTGAATCAGTGCACCAGCAGCAACGGCCTCTCCGAGGAGCTCCGGGGACTCGTGGAGACGCTCGTGCCACGCTGCCAAGAGCGCACCGAGAATGCCGGCAAGCGCATCGCCAGTTCCAGCGGTTGCTAACCACGGCGTTGCCTTTGGCAGCTCCCATACTCCGCCACTGCCATCGACAACAGCACCGTTGGCCCCCTTGACGAGGACGGTCATGGAGAGCTTCTGTGCAAGTTTCTGCGCGCTCTCACGGTCGGTGGCGCCCGCCGGAATTCCGAGGCGCTCCAGTAGGGCCTCTAACTCACCGTGGTGAGGGGTTAGGACGGTGAGCGGTCCAAAGTTTTCCACGAGCTCCAGGGCCCCGGCATCGACCACGCTCGGTATTCCCTGAGCAACCGCAGCGGTGACCCGGGCGCGAGTGTCGTCATCGATGGGCGACACCATCCCACTACCCACCACTAGAGCGTCGGCACTACCCGGGGCAATAACCACTTCAGGGTGCTGGGTAATCACCATTTGGGCGACACCCTCCGGCCCTGAATAACGCACCATTCCGACTCCCGTGCGCACCGCGGCCTCCACCCCAATCAGAGCAGCACCGGGATATGCCAAGCTTCCGGTCACGAGCGCCAGAACGCCTCTCGAATACTTGTGATCCTCCGGCTTCGGCGCTCGCACCCACCGGTGGAGGAAAGTGTGGTCAACAGCAATAGGGCGAGTCATCAGATAACACCTTCCATGTCTGCCGGTGTCGGCAAATCCGCACCAGCTCGAGCCACAGTGATCGCTGCTGCGCGTAAGGCAAAGGTAACAACCTCTGCCAGGTCATTCTCTGAGAGAGTGGCCCAACGCTTAGCTCCAGCGCCACCGAGGAGTGATCTGGTTCCGAGCGCCGAGATCAGCCCCGCCATCACGGTGTCACCGGCACCAATCGTGTCAACAACGGTGGTGGGGTGGGAGGGGAAAGTCAGTGTGGTACTTGCGCGCCACGCTGTGGCGCCCTCAGCCCCGCGGGTGATGACGACCAGAGCCGCCCCAAGCTCCTGCCACCTGGCCGCCACCTGCTCGAGGGAGAGCCCTGGATAGAGCCACGCGGCGTCCTCGTCGCTTGCCTTCACGAGGTGCGAAACCCGAATCATTGCCTCGATGTGTGGCAACACTTCAGCGGCGGAGCCCATGATGTGGGGTCTCACGTTCGGGTCATAGCTGATGCTCGCGCCCGCGGCGCGCGAGCGTTCCACAATTTCCAGGACAGCGCTGGCTCCTGGCTGCAGCGTGCAGGCAATAGAGCCCGCGTGGACGTGCAAGTAAGGGGCCACGGGAACCATCGAGGGCGCGAGATCCCAGACCAGATCGAATTCGTAACTCGCCGAACCATCTTCTGCCACGTGGGCTGTGGCGGTCGAGGTGCGATTAAGCCCAGAGCTCTCCTCGATCAGCGCGACACCACTGCTCGTCACGTGGGCAGTGATGACCTGACCCCTGGAATCCGAACCCACCCGGGCTGCCAACAGAGCCGAGTGTCCCAGGCGCCCCAGTCCAATGGCGACATTCATCGGGCTGCCGCCTGGAACCTCGTGGACCGGTTGGCCCGTGGGCCCCACGACGCAGTCCATGAGCGCCTCACCAACGACTACGACGGTGTCTGACACCGGTTGGCCCCCGCTCTCCTTATGGTTCTCACCATGTTAGTGACGGGTGGTAGCGTCCCTCACTTCACCGACGAGCTCTTCAATGATGTCCTCCAAGAACAGCACACCCCTGGTTGCGCCATCGGGGGCAACCACCTTGGCCACGTGGGCACCGGTTTGGCGCAGGGTGGCCAGAGCGTCTTCTAAGTCAATCGAATCGCGCAGGGTGACTAGTGATCGAATCCGTCGAGGGGGCACCGGATAGTCACTATCGATATCCGCGCCATCGAGCACATCCTTGATGTGCACATAGCCCGTGGGCTCACCGGAATCGTCAACGAGCACGTAGCGGCTAAAGCCCCGCTGCGCCACAGCCTGGTGAACGTCGGCTGGGGTGGCATCCTCGGGCAGGGTGACGAGATTCGGCAGACCGATTGTGACGTCGCCGACGACCTTGGTCGTGAACTCAAAGGCTGCAGTCAGCGCTCCGGAATGGTCAGAGAGCATTCCGGTTTTGGTCGACTCAGCAACAATCGTTGCCACCTCGTCCAACGTGTAAGCACTGACTGCTTCTGTCTTCGGCTCCACGCCGGTCATACGGAGGAAACCATTGGCGATCGCGTTCAGGCTTCGAATAATCGGCGAGATTACGCGCGAGACGAAGACCAGAGGGGGCGCCAAGAACAACACGGCCTTGTCGGGCAAAGAAAACGAGATGTTCTTCGGCACCATCTCACCAAAGATCACGTGCAAATAAGTCACAATCAACAGAGCCATTATGAACGCCACCACACTCACCCAGGCCTCTGGAACGCCGAGCGCGCCAAGTGGGCCTTCGAGGAGGTGGTGAACCGCAGGCTCAGAGACCAACAAAATCAAGAGCGAACACACGGTAATCCCCAGCTGCGAGGTGGCCAACATAAAAGTGGCGTGCTCCATCGCATAGAGCGAGGTCTTTGCACCCTTCTTACCAGCCGCCGCTAAGGGCTCAATCTGTGAGCGCTTAGCGGCAATGACGGCGAATTCCGCACCCACGAAGAATGCGTTGGCGGCCAGCAACACCACGAGCCACACCAATCCCGCCCAGTCACTCATAGCAGCGTCACCTGCTCAGCATTGATGCTGGGCGTGAAACGTACGCGGTCAATCCGGCGACCCTCCATGCGCTCGACTCGGAACTCACCGGTGTCAATGCTGACCTGGTCACCGATTTCAGCCATCCTGCCCAAGGCCTCAAGAATGAATCCTGCGACGGTCTCATAGTGACCGCTTTCGGGAACCTGAACACCAGTCCGTTCTTCCAATTCATCGGGGCGCAATTGGGCCGGGAAGGTAAACCAGTCCCTAGCGCGAACAACGTCGAGCGGGGCACGGTCGTGCTCGTCAGCAACCTCCCCGATGAGTTCTTCCACGAGGTCCTCGAGCGTGGCAATGCCCGAGGTGCCACCGTACTCGTCAACCACGATCGCCACCTGGTAGCCACGGCCACGAAGCTCCGTCAATAACAGGTCCAGCGGCATGGTTTCTGGGACACGAATCACTTCTGACGACAGGGCAGAGACCGGCACTTCATCACGCTTATCGCTGGGAACCGCCACGGCCTGCTTCACGTGAACAACGCCACGGATGTCATCAATGGATTCATCGATCACGGGGAAGCGGGAATACCCGGTGCGGCGGGCTAAGTCGATGACGTCGTTGGCGGTATCACTGCGGTAAACACTCTCAACCTTGGTCCGAGGGGTCATTACGTCAATGGCGTTGCGCTGTGAAAACTCAATGGTTCTAGAAAGCAACGTTGCCGTGTCATCCTCCAACAGACCCTGCAGCGCGGAGCGCTGCAGGAGGCTCGAGAGTTCATCGGCTGTCCTAGCAGCCGAGAGTTCCTCTTTGGGCTCAATCCCCATAGCCCGCAGAATACGGTTCGCGCTGCCGTTCAGCACTGCAATAAAGGGGCTAAAGACCCAGGTGAATGCCACCTGCAGTGGCACTAGCACCCGCGCGGTCTGGCGGGGAACGGCGAGCGCATAGTACTGAGGCACCAACTCACCAAAAATCATGGAAATCGTGGTGGCAATCAGAATGCCCGCCACTGCACCGACCGGACGCACAAAATCATCATCAAGCCCAGCGTTGGTGAGAGGACCAGAGAGCATCGACGAGATCGCCGGTTCCATCGTGTATCCAGTGAGCAGAGTGGTCAACGTGATACCCAATTGCGCACTGGAGAGGTGAGTGGAGGTGCGCTTCAGTGCGGCAATGGTGATGCGATTGCCTTTTTCGCCGCGGGCGGTGCGTCTCTCCAAATCAGCGCGGTCGAGGTTGAGCAGGGCAAATTCACTACCCACGAAGACTCCGGTGCCAAGCGCCAGCAGGACGCCCACACCGAAGAGGATAAGGTCAGGATTCACCGGGCACCCCGGACAAGGGTGCCCCAGGGTTTATGACTGGGTTCAGAGCGCTCAGACGAGTTCTTGTGCATTGCTCCCACAGAGTAGCAGGCAACCCTGGCTCCGGCTATGGCTGCCAGGACCCGCTGACAAAACCGGTAGGATTTTGACAGCAATTCCTCGGACGTGAGAGTGAGCAGAAGCGCGTGTCAGATAGAGACACTTTAGGAACATCTACCGGTGCTTCTGTTGAATTTGGCGCCAACGACTGGTTAGTCGACGAGCTCTGGGGTCTCTATCAGGAAGACCCTCAGCTCGTAGAGAAAAGCTGGTGGCCGCTCTTCGAGTCCAGGGCAGCGCAATCGGGTGTGGCTGTGCCCCAGGTAGCAGCATCAGTCAGTGCCCCCGCTCCCGCTCTCTCGGATGACGCATCGCCGATCACCGCGCCCATTGCCAAGACCACCTCGATTGCGCCCAAAGAACAGCCCATTCCCGCTGAAGCTCCCGCCCTGACGACCACATCAATTCCGATTGTTGACACCGCGGAGGCCGGCGAGGCCAGTGACACGGTTGCCCCCCTCAAGGGTATGGCCAAGGCTTTGGCCGCCAATATGGACCAAAGCCTCCAGGTCCCCACCGCCACTAGCGTTCGGACAGTTCCCGCCAAATTGATGATCGACAACCGCATCGTGGTCAACAACCACCTGCGGCGGACCCGTGGCGGCAAGGTCTCCTTCACCCACCTCATTGCGTGGGCCATGATCAAAGCTCTCAAGCAGCTGCCGGGCCAAAACGTGTACTACGACGAGATTGACGGCAAGCCGGTTGCGGTCCACCCCGCACACATCAACCTCGGCATCGCCATTGATATCCCCAAGCCCGATGGCACGAGAAGCCTGGTGGTTCCAGGAATCAAAAGAGCACAGACCTTTGGTTTCGCCGAGTTCCTCGCGAGCTATGAAGATGTTGTTCGCCGGGCCCGCGAGGGGCAACTCGCTGCTGATGACTACGCCGGCAACACCATCTCGCTCACCAACCCGGGAGGTATTGGAACCGAGCATTCAGTGCCACGCCTGATGAAAGGCCAGGCCTGCATCATTGGAGCTGGCGCGCTGGAATACCCGGCTGAATTCCAAGGCTCATCGAAGAAGACCCTCGCGGAGCTCGGCATCGGCAAGACCATCACCTTGACGTCCACCTATGACCACCGAGTTATTCAGGGCGCAGGTTCAGGTGAGTACCTCAAGAAGGTGCACGAACTACTGATCGGTGGCGATAAGTTTTACGAAGAAATCTTTGCCTCGCTGCGCATTCCCTATATGCCCATCCACTGGGCCGAAGACATCGCAGAAGACACGGCGGATCACGTCAACAAGACCTCCAGGGTTCAAGAGCTCATCAACGCGTTCCGCGTTCGCGGCCACTTGATGGCAGACATTGACCCGCTCGAATATCGCCAGCGCTCGCACCCGGACCTGGAGATTGAAAGCCACGGGCTGACGTTCTGGGACTTGGACCGAGAATTTGTGACCGGCGGCTTTGGTGGCAGGCGCACAATGTTGCTGAGAGAAGTGCTCGGTGTTTTGCGTGATTCTTACTGCCGAACCATCGGTATCGAGTACATGCACATCCAAGACCCTGCCCAGCGTCTGTGGTTCCAAGAGCAGGTGGAGCGACCCTATGAGAAGCCCGACCACGATGCTCAGCTTCGAATCCTGTCGAAACTAAATCAGGCTGAGGCTTTCGAAACATTCCTGCAGACCAAATACGTCGGCCAGAAGCGCTTCAGCCTGGAGGGCTCCGAGTCGACGGTGAGCCTCATCGACGAAATCATGCAGGCGGCCGCTGATGACGATCGCCTCGACGAGGTAGCTATCGCCATGGCCCACCGCGGTCGCCTCAATATCTTGGCCAACATCGCCGGCAAGACCTATGGCCACATTTTCCGGGAGTTTGAGGGCACGCAAGAAGTGGGAAGCATTCATGGCTCGGGCGATGTGAAGTATCACCTCGGAACCGAAGGCACGTATACAAGCCCCACGGGAAGCCAAATTCCGGTCTATCTGGCAGCAAACCCCTCTCACCTCGAGGCTGCTAATGGCGTCTTGGAGGGCATCGTTCGCGCCAAGCAAGACCGCGGCGCCATTGGCAGCTTCCGTGTTCTTCCCGTGTTGATCCACGGTGATGCGGCGATGGCCGGTCAAGGTGTGGTGCTCGAGACACTGCAGATGTCGCAGCTGCGCGCATACCGCACAGGCGGAACGGTTCACGTCATCGTCAACAACCAGGTCGGGTTCACGACTCTTCCCCACGATGCGAGAACGTCGATTTACGCTTCCGATGTTGCGAAGACGATCCAGGCGCCAATTTTCCACGTCAACGGCGATGACCCCGAAGCGGTTCTGCGGGTCGCTGAACTCGCCTTTGCCTACCGCCAGACATTCAAGGGCGATGTCGTCATTGACATCATCAGCTACCGTCGCCGCGGACACAACGAAGGGGATGACCCCTCGATGACGCAACCGCTCATGTACAACTTGATTGAGGCAAAGCGCAGCGTCCGCACCCTCTACACCGAAGCTCTCATGGGCCGTGGTGACATCACCGAGGACGAACTCGACGCCGCGCAGCGTGATTTCCACCAGCGACTAGAGGACGCCTTCGAAGAAACCCACGCCGCTCAGACCGGCAAGATTCCAGCAGTCACCGAAGTAGCAGCAGTGGAAGAAGCAGCCGAACCTGTCACGACCGGTGTTGACGCATCCGTTCTGGCGCTCATCGGTGATGCCCACGGCAACCAACCTCCCGGTTTCACCGTCCACCCCAAGCTCGTCCCTCTGCTCGACAAGCGCCGCGAGATGGCGCGCGAGGGTGAGATTGACTGGGGTTTTGGCGAGCTCATTGCGCTCGGTTCTCTCTTGGTTGAGGGCACCCCGGTTCGCCTGGTCGGACAAGACGCCAGACGAGGAACCTTCGTCCAGCGGCACGCTGTCTTCCACGACCGTGTGAACGGCCAAGAGTGGTTGCCGCTGATGAACCTCGCTGAGCGACAAGCTCGTCTCTATATCTACGACTCTCTCTTGAGCGAATATGCCGCTCTCGCCTTCGAGTACGGCTACTCGGTAGAGCGTGCAGAAGCACTGGTGCTCTGGGAGGCGCAGTTTGGTGACTTCGTCAATGGTGCACAAACGGTGATTGACGAGTTCATTTCCTCCGCTGAACAAAAGTGGGACCAGCGCTCGAGCGTCGTGCTGCTGCTCCCCCACGGTTTTGAGGGTCAGGGGCCGGACCACTCCTCGGCCCGCATTGAACGCTTCCTCCAGCTCGCCGCCGAGGACAACATGACAATTGCCAGGCCTTCAACCCCTGCTTCCTATTTCCACCTGCTGCGCAGGCAGGCCTATGCCAGGCCGCGGAGGCCCTTGGTGGTCTTCACCCCTAAGGCAATGCTGCGTCTTCGCGGCGCGACCAGCAACGTCAGTGACTTCACTTCGGGCAAGTTCCAGCCGGTTCTCGATGACCCCAGGGTCGCGAACCCCACCAGCATCACCAAAGTGCTGTTGGTGGCAGGAAAGATCTACTACGACCTGCTCTCAGAAATCGAGAAGAAGGGCCTCACGAACATCGCCCTTGTTCGACTCGAGCAGTTCTACCCCTTCCCCGCAGCAGATCTCCGAGAGATTGCCGCGCGCTACCCGCAAGCCCAGTTCGTGTGGGTTCAGGACGAACCAGAGAACCAGGGAGCGTGGCCATTCGTCATGATGGAAGGCCCCCAAGCCGGCTTACCACCGATGACTGTGGTGTCCAGGCCTCGTTCAGCCTCACCAGCAACAGGTTCCTCCAAGCGCAGTCAGGCTGAGGCACAGCTCATTCTGGACACTGCTCTTAGCTAGGCCGCAGCGCACTGCAGGCTTTTGGCCCTGCCACTGCTTCGACAAACCGATACTCTGGTGAATCGATGCACGAGTCAGAGATTCTCCCCACTGCGTGGCCCGCGCCTGAGCGTGCCCACCCCCTGAAGCATTCTGTGAGCCTGCCCGGGTCTAAATCTCTGACCAATCGTGAACTCGTCTTGGCGGCCCTTGCCTCCGGGCCATCGCGGATTCGACGCCCCCTGCACTCGAGGGATAGCGCGCTCATGGTGGATGCGCTCCGGGCACTCGGTGCCACCATCACGCCCGTTGAATCCGATGGCCCCTTTGGGCCGGATTTCCTTGTTGAACCACTCCCGAAGGCCCCGGCTGCGACGAGGGCAATCATTGACTGCGGTTTGGCTGGCACCGTGATGCGCTTTATCCCCCCTGTTGCAGCTCTGGTGCCGGGCACCATCCACCTGGACGGCGACCTAGGGGCCAGGCGCCGCCCCATGCAGACGACGCTGGATGCTCTGGAGCAACTGGGGGTGACGATCGAGAAAGAGGGCCCCGGTGGGCTGCCTTTCACCATGACACCGCCGCCGGTCCTGACCGGAGAGCACGTCACTATTGACGCTTCGCTGTCGAGTCAGTTTGTGTCTGGACTGCTGTTGGCGGCACCACGGATGCCGCGTGGCCTCACCATCACACACACGGGAGACACCCTGCCCTCTCTCCCCCACATCGACATGACGATTGCGAGCCTGCAGGCTCGCGGTGTCACCGTCGACAGCCCGAAGCCAGGGGTCTGGCGGGTCGAGCCAGGTGATATCAACCCCATCGATGTGACAATCGAGCCCGACTTATCGAACGCGGCGCCCTTCCTTGCCGCCGCTCTCATCAGCGGGGGCGAAGTCACCCTGGAGGGGTGGCCACAGGACACCACTCAGGTGGGGCGCCATGTTCCAAAACTTCTCGAGACCTTGGGCGCCGAGGTGCACTACGGCTCTGCCTCGGTCATCGTGTCCGGCGGAGCCGGATGGGTGAATGGTGGACAGATTCGCGGTGTTGACCTTGATCTCAGCCACGCAGGGGAACTTGCGCCCACGTTCATCACGCTCTCCGCTCTCGGGAGTGGCCCCAGCACCTTCAGGGGCATTGGTCACCTCAGGGGCCATGAAACAGACCGGTTAAGCGCACTGGTGTCGAATATCAGGGCGCTCGGGGGCGACGCACGCGAACTTCCCGATGGCATCGAAGTGACGCCCACCCCACTGGATGGTGGCGCCTGGGCGGCATTTGACGACCACCGGATGGCGACATCCGGTGCCCTGCTGGGCCTTGGCGTTCGGGGAGTCATCGTGGATGACATTGCCTGCACCTCTAAAACGCTGCCCGAGTTCGTGGCGCTCTGGAGTGCACTCGTGGAGTCGCCTGCCCCATGACCTTTGACGAGGATGAAGACCGCTACGCCAATCTGGTGCCAAGGGTGCGACCCGATCGTCGAGGAAGCAGGCCTCGCTCGAAGAACCGCCCCGCCCACGACAACGCTGTGGCCGGATTCATCATCGCCGTCGACCGAGGTCGCTACCGAGCAATCATTGACGAGGGCACCAAGGACGAGCGGCTGGTCACCTGCTCGCGTGCGAGCGAGCTGCGGCGCCAAGCAATCGTCACCGGGGATTACGTCGACATTGTGGGTGACACCACCGGCGAAGAGGGCTCACTCGCGCGAATCGTGAGAATCCAGCCCCGCTCTAGTGTCTTGCGCCGAAGCGGTGATGATACGGATACTCTCGAGCGTGTCATTGTCGCGAACGCCGACCAGCTACTGATGGTTGTCGCAACGACAAACCCCGAACCCAGGCCCCGCCTCATCGACCGCTACATCATTGCTGCACTGGACGCGGGAATCACACCGATTCTCTGCATCACCAAGACCGACGTGGCAGCCGATACCGAATTGGTGGAATACGGCCGAACACTGGGCATTACCACGGTGTCAAGATCGCCCGAGAACCCTGCCAGGGCGGAACTAGCGACCATTCTGGCGGGCCGAATCAGTGTGGCAGTGGGTCACTCGGGAGTGGGCAAATCGACGCTCGTGAACGAGCTCGTCCCCGGCGCGGAACGCGCCGTCGGGGATGTCAACGACGTCACCGGACGTGGCCGGCACACCTCCTCCTCCAGTCAAGCCCTCCGGCTGCCCGAGGGCGGCTGGGTGATTGACACTCCCGGTGTTCGATCCTTCGGACTTGGCCACGTCAGCACAGAGTCCATCGTCTCGGCCTTCAGTGACCTAGCCGACTATGTGGCTAGGTGCCCTAAAGCCTGCGCCCACACTGCCCACAGCATCGAGTGTGAACTGGCCAGAGCACAGGCTGATGGCTCGTTGCCCACAGAGCTGGCACCGCGAGTCGAGTCACTGCAACGCTTGATGGCAACCATCCATGAGCCTGGTGGGACACCCGAGTAGCCTCACGGCCCGTTTCGAACTACCGACTACGCTCAAGATGTGGCGCACTTCTCTCCCAGCGACGACCTCGCACTTGCCCTCTCCGCTGCGGCCAATGCCGATTTGATCTCTCTTCCACGCTTTAGGGCCCAGGATCTTGTCATCACCACAAAACCCGACCGCACCCCGGTCACCGATGCCGACCAGTCCGTCGAGAAACTGATTCGCTCAACAATTGCCGCCGCGAGGCCGGACGATGCCATCCTCGGCGAAGAAATGGGCTCGACCAGTGACACTGCTGGTCCCCAACCCGGCCGTCAATGGATTATTGACCCAATCGATGGGACCGCTGGTTTCTTGCGCGGTCTGCCCATCTGGGCAACATTGATCGCACTAGCCATTGATGGCGAGCCAGTGGTGGGAGTTGTCAGCGCACCGGCTCTTGGCCAACGCTGGTATGGGGCACGAGGCCACGGGGCGTTCACCACAACGTGGTCACAGCCTGAACCTGCGGCCCTTCGGGTTAGCAAGGTGAAGAAGCTTGCGGATGCCACCGTGAGTTACAACAGCCTTCCGGGCTGGATTAACGATGGCCGCGGTGAGCAGGTGACTCAGCTTGCTACTGGCGCGTGGAGAGCACGCGCCATCGGGGATTTCTGGTCCTACATGCTGGTCGCTGAGGGCTCACTCGATGTTGCCGGTGAGGCAGACCTGCAGCCCTACGACATGGCCGCCCTGGTGCCGATTATCGAGGAGGCCGGTGGCCGCTTTAGCTCACTGGATGGGGATCAAGGCGTGTGGAAGGGAACTGCACTCGCCACGAACGGCGCTCTCCACGACGAGGTTCTTGGCATCACGAGGAGGTCGTAGTGCGATTCATGTCTGGAGGTCTCGCCTTCGCCACGGCAGCGCTCTTTCTTGTGGGCTGTGCCAGCGACCCGGGTGAGACACCGCTGGAGACTGAAGTCTCGACCGAGGTGGTCGAGACAGCGTCGGTGCTCGAGCTGGCTGTCGGAACCTGCGTGAATGATGCAGAGACGCCTCTGGGTGCTGATTTAGCAGAAGTGCCCACAGTCTCGTGTGATGAACCGCACGATTCTGAGCTCTATGCCATTGTGACTGCAACCGATGGCCCCTACCCAGGCGTTGACACCCTGGTGGGTGAAGGCCAAGACAAATGCCAGGCAGTCTTCGCAGAGTTCGTAGGTATTGATTTTCGCTCGTCGCTACTGGACTACCACTTCTACTATCCAACCCCCAGCAGTTGGGCCCAGGGCGATAGAAGCATCTATTGCATGGTGATTGACCCAGGCCTCAAGGTGATCGGAACCCTGCAAGGCGCGAAGCGGTAATCGACTGGTCTCGACTAGCGTAGGCAGAATCTAGAAAGACGGTGACTATGCCACACGCCCCCCTCGTTGTCATTGGCAACGCCAACGTTGACTTGACCACCTATTTGCAGCGCGCTCCGGAGGTCGGAGAGACTGTCCTCGGCCACAACTTCAGCATTGGCATGGGCGGCAAAGGGGCCAACCAGGCCGTGGCGGCCGCCAGGGCTGGTGCACAGGTGTCATTCATCGGTCGCATTGGCGAGGATGCCTTTGGTGACATGGTCATCAGTGCGCTCACCACTGAAGGCCTCGAGTTGGACCATCTCGCGCGCGTCCCAGGGCCCTCCGGTGTTGCGAGCATCTATGTCGAAGACGGTGGCGCCAACCGAATCGCGGTGTTCACGGGAGCCTCGGGAACGCTCACGAGCCAATCAGCGACCGAGGCCGTTGATGCTCACGCGGACGTGAAGATCCTTGTCAGTCAGCTGGAGATTAATCAGAAGGCAGTGGAGGCAGCCCTGGCAACAGCCAGGGCCAAAGGAGCACAGACGATTCTCAACACGGCTCCTGCGCTGCCTGTGTCAGAGGGCATTCTTCGCAACACCACCTGGTTGATCGCCAATGAGGTCGAGATTGCCGCCGTTCTTGCAGGCGCTGGGGTGACGACTCCCCCGGAGATCAGCGTCGAGGAGGTCACCGCGGGAATTGACGACTGGGCCACAGCTCTCGGGTGTCAGGTCATTGTGACCCTTGGTGACCAGGGTGCCATCGGTCACGTTTCAGGTGATGGAACATTCCACTTCGCAGCCGAGGCCGTCACAGCACAGGACACGGTGGGCGCCGGAGATTGCTTTGTTGGTTACTTTGCAGCACACCTGATTGAGGGAATGCCGTGGCGCAACGCCTTGGCCGGAGGTGTGCTGGCGGCGAGTGACAGCGTCACCAGAGCAGGAGCACAGTCCTCCTATCCGGAGCGCTCACAAGCTGAATACTTCAGGAATCGCGCCCTGGATTCCCTCTAGTCGGCTGGCGAAGAGCCCCACCCAGCAACGCGAGGGCCACAACCGCGGTCACCGCGCCAAGAACCTGTGCCGCAATAAATCCTGGAACAAAAGCCGGAGCGATGCCGTTTGCTGCGTCTGTGACCATACGCCCGAGCGTGACCGCCGGGTTAGCAAAAGAGGTTGAGGACGAAAAGATGTGTCCAGCACCAATCCAGAGCGCTACCGAAACCGGGATCCACACGCCTCGACCCTGTTGCAGGAGCAGGAGTATCAGGGCAACAAGGCCCAAGGTTGTGAACCACTCCGAGACCAGCACGCCCCAGCCACCACGATCCACGCTAGAGAGCACGAGGGGACTAGCGCTGAACATCAGGCTTGTGAGGAGCGTTCCCGCAATTGCGCCAAGAGTCTGAGCGAGGAGATAGCCAGCAAACCAGCGCGGAGCGAGGCGGCCGTGAAGCAGAAAAGCGAGTGAGACTGCGGGATTAAGGTGAGCGCCCGAGATGGGGCCGAGCGCTGTGATGAGAACAAAGAGCACTGCGAGCACTGTCACAGCAGCCAACACGAGAGCAAAACCGGCCGACACTTCCAGGTTTGATGCCATAAACGCTGGCCCCAGCACCGCCACCACCAGAATCAGTGTCCCAGCAAACTCGCTGACGATACGCCGCATCACGCCTCCTTCGACCGTTTCGTAATGGCACGAGCCAATATGGTCAAG
>JBIIFP010000053.1:0-8196 GCA_044237205.1 Pontimonas sp.
ATGTCGGTCGCGCCGTTGTAAAAAGTCACCACGTTTCCCCTGTTACCACCCGACCACCAGAATCCGACGTACTTCACGCCACCAGCGGGAAAGGTAAAGGTAATCGCCGCGTTGCTATTGCTATATGTACCAAAATAATTGGAACCATCGCCCCCAAAAAAAGGACTCGATGTTGTGGCAGCGGCGCCGCCATAAATCCCTGGAAGTCGATATTGACAAGCCGCCGTCGAGGGCGCAGTGCTGAGAGTGCCGATAGCAAGGGCGGTCGGGCACGCTGAACCATCTAATGTGGGACTGCCACCCAAGCCATTGAAGTTCTCGGTCAAGGTCCCTACAGAGTCAATTTCTGCGCCCTGAACAAGGGGGGCCGAGAGGTAGAGGGCAATTCCTCCACTAGTAGTCGCGTAGGCCGGTGCCACCCCTACTGCCAGGGTGGCAATGAGAGTGGTGACAACGCCCGCTACACGCCGCATCGAACTGCGCAAAATCCCACGAGGCCAGTGGACCGGACGAATAGCTCGGCCGCTCGTCGGTTCAGTGTTCCGTGACATGTCGTGGAGTCTCCGCTGTGTCGGGTAAAGGAGAAGCGAAATATTTCTTTTTCAGAATCGCCTGAAAGTACCAACCGGTGCCTCTGAAAACCCGAAGTTTCAAGGGTTACCCCTCACCGAGGGTTTCCCCTCGGTGGCTGCCCTGTTACCGTTCGAGTGTGACTAAGCCACCGCGCCGTGTGCTGGTCGTCGATGACGACGTGCTGTTGGCATCGCTGGTGAAGAAATCCCTGACATCCGAGGGGTTCGTTGTGGAGACCGCGGCGAGTGCAGCAGATGGCCGTCGCAAGGTCGCCACCTTTGATCCGGATCTGGTGTTGCTCGATCTGGCACTGGGCTCAGGGCCGAGTGGCGTTCACCTCGCCCACGCGCTAACGGAGAAGCGTCCAGATGTTGCCATTCTTGTGCTGACGAAGTATCCAGACGCCCAGAGTGCGACCTCTGACGGGGTTGATCTCCCCGTGGGTGTCGGGTTCTTGCGAAAGCAGCTGGTGTCCGAGCCTGACCAACTGGTGGCCGCTATCGAGCAGGTCCTGGCTGATAGACCCGACGAGGTTCGCCAGGACAAAGGCACCCGAAGGGCCTTCCCCGAGTTACCTGACAAGGGCATCGTTGTGTTGAGGCTGCTCGCCGAGGGACACAGCAACCAGGAGATTGCTAAGCGCGCGGCACTGAGTGTCAAGTCAGTGGAGAGATGGCTGGAGCGCATCTATCGAGAAATGAAGCTCGACACCGATGGGAGCGTCAATCTCAGGGTCGCAGCAGTTCGGCGATACCTCAAGGAAACCGGCGCAGCCGACCGGGGCTAATGATGAAGAGTTTCTTTCTCAACAATTTCAACCCTTCCGCGGTTTTTTCGTGGCCGGTTTTCGTCTTCTCGCTGTTGTGGGCAATCATGACGAACTTCACCGATGTCGACAACAACCCACCGGGCAACTACCTCCTGCGCGTCGCCTCCGTCACGGCTGCTCACCTGGTCGCGTTTGCGTTCCTCGGAGTTTTTCAGGCCCTGGGCCGCCTTGTTCCGGTGCTTGTCGGCGCAATCGCGGTGGTGCCCACAGTGGTGACAGCCAGCCTCGTCAGAGGCTGGGTAGTTTTCTCCCTGCTCAACGCCATCGGTCACGACAACGCGGATCTGCTCAGCTACCGACTCATGGGATCGGTCACCAACGTGGGCATGTCCATCATCGTTACCGCAGTGGTTGTGCATCGCGTGCGCAGTTATCGAGAGAGCAGGCGCGCGCTCCTAACGGAACAGCTTCGCCTCGTCGAGGTTCGCGAGCTCGCGCGCGGGCGACTGCAGCTTATGGCGAAGAAAACCCTTGACGACGTGAGAGCGTCGATTATTTCCGCTCTGGATTTTCAGCAGTTTCGGCCAGCCGACGCAACCGCTGATCGCATTCAACACACGATCGATGAGATTGTTCGCCCGGTGAGCCACAGGCTCGAGCAAGAACAGTTCTCCTGGGAGCCCATGGAGCTTGATTCCAAAGCTGGGTCAATGAATTGGCGGGATGCGGTCTCCAACGCGCTCTCTGCAGACCACCTGTACCCGCGTGCAATCGCGCTGGCCATGACGGCGATCGCGTTGTCCACGACCATAAGGAACCAGGCTCCCCTGGAGGCCGTCTATGTTCTCGGCTGCGCTCTTCTGGGGACCTGGGCCACACTTCTGCTGACTCGCCGGTTTGTCAGGTCGCGCCGAACAGCGTGGGCGGAGGGAACCTCAATGGTGCTCGGAGCAGTCGTTGCTGGCATTGCCACGGGACTCACTACTCTGCCAGTGAAGCTTGACACTGAGAGGCCGTTCTCCTTGGTTGTTCAAGCACCACTGTTTACGCTGATGTTCACCGTGTTCTTCGCTCTTGCCGGTTCGGCAACCAAACAGGCGGCAAACGCCACCGAACGACTGAGTGAAACCACTGCGGAGCTTGCCTGGGAAGTCGCCAGGCTCTCCGAGGAGTACCGCCACGCACGTGTGTCCCTGGCCCGAGCTCTCCACGGCAAGGTTCAGGCTGGCATGATGTCCTCCCTGATGCGACTGCGTCAGGCCATCCGAGAAGACGACAAGGCCCTCGACGCCGTTGCCGAGCAAGCGCGTGACGAGCTAGCATCGCTCATTGATTCGCTCGGCCATGCCGTCGGCGACGACGCCGTTTCCCTAGCCACCGTGATCGAAGACGTCCAAGCAACGTGGGAGGGAGTTGCAACATGCTCGATGGCCGCGGATGATCGGGCCAAGGCGATGGTCGCATCTGACCCGATTGTCATGAACGCTCTCGCCGAGTTGCTGCCTGAACTCGCCTTCAACGCCATCAAGCATGGCCAGGCCACCGTCGTGACTTTTGCGCTCGAACTTGACGACGAGCGCACGCTGCGGATGCTGTGCACTGACAACGGTTCCAGACCTCCCGAATCTGGCCGAGTCGGTCTGGGCACAAAGCTTCTCGACGAACTGGCGCTGCGGTGGCAAAGAATCGCAAAGCACAAGGGCACCGTGACAGAAGTGTTCTTGCCCTTTTCTCCGATGCCGGCGCCGAGTTCCCACTAAGCCGGTTCAGGCTGCAAGACAGCAACTCCACTGCGCGCAGCCTCGGTGGCGAGCCCCCCATCTGTGGTGGCAAGAGACGCGCCAAGCCTCGTAGCCAGGTGCAGAACAATCACGTCTGGCATTTTCAGTGACGTCGATACCCGCAGGTGAGCAAGGGCTGGCGCATCCTCAGCCCCCACTGTCACTATCTCGATGCCAAGACCGGCGATGTTCTGCTCAAACTCCGCCACCTTGCCCGCTCTCGTTGGATGGACCAGCACCTCCGCATAGGTGAGGACCGACATCGCAAGTGTGGCGTCGATAGTGTCAAGGAACATTCCCCTCGCCCACGTGTGATGGCGGTCGTGTGAGTCATGCAGGGCGATCAACGCACTGGCATCAAGAACGACTACGCCGGCCATTCGCCCATTGCGTCGCGACGCCAATCCTCAGGCCACACCTCAGTCATGCTGCCGGCAGCGTGAGCGATGGCAGCCCTTCGCAACGAGCGACGGTCATTGTGGCCCTTCGTGACGGTTTCGATGCCCGCTTCCAGAACATGCCGCAGAAGGCGACTCCTGTCGCCTTTCGCTTCCGGCCACAGTTCCGCCGCGCTCGCGAGGGCCTCAGAGAGCTGATCGCTCTCGGTAATCATGTGCCGGGGGCGGTTGGTGGGCATGGGGTTAGTGTAACACCCTAGACCTCGGTGCTGCACCAATGCCTGGGCAGCGGGAGACTTTAGAGGGCGCTGAGAGCCTGGAGTTGCGTCACGTGTTTCGGGGTCAGCTCATCCAGTTCTGTGACACCAAGGAGCTTCATAGTGCGCGTCATCTGCTCAGAGAGAATCTCGAAGGTTCGATTCACCCCTGCTTGACCACCAGCCATTAAGCCATAGAGGTATGCCCGGCCGACCAGGGTGAACCTTGCGCCCAGGGCCACAGCGGCAATGATGTCGGCACCCGACATGATGCCGGTGTCCAGGTGAATCTCAGTGTCTTTGCCGACCTCTGTGACAACCTTCGGAAGCAAGTGGAAGGGAATGGGTGCCCGGTCGAGCTGGCGCCCACCGTGGTTGGAGAGCACGATGGCATCCACCCCAAGCTTGGCAAGCTTCTTAGCGTCATCAACGGTTTGAACACCCTTGACCACTAACTTGCCAGGCCACTGCTTCTTGACCCATGCAAGATCATCAAAGGTCACAGTCGGATCGAACATGAAGTCCAAGAGCTCGGCTACAGTGCCCTGCCACTCCGAAAGTGACGCAAACTGCAGCGGCTCAGTGGTGAGGAAGTCCCACCACCACCACGGGCGGGGAAGAGCGTTGATGACCGTCCCCAGCGTGAGAGCTGGTGGGATAGAAAATCCATTGCGCTTATCGCGGAGTCTGGCTCCAGCAACCGGCACGTCGACTGTGACCATAAGAGTGTCGTAGCCCGCCTTCGCAGCGCGGTCCACAAGTTCCATGGACTTCTCGCGGTCTTTCCACATGTAGAGCTGGAACCACTTCCTAGCATCTGGGCTGGCCTCGGCCACGGCCTCAATGGACTGAGTGCCCATGGTGGAGAGCGAGAAAGGAATCCCCCACGCCTCGGCCGTCTTCACACCAGCAATCTCACCTTCGGTGTGCATCATGCGCGTGAAGCCAGTCGGTGCAATACCGACCGGCAACGCACTGACTTTCCCAAGAACTTCACGCGAGAGGTTCACGCGGGACACATCGCGCAGGATGGCGGGGTTGAACTCAATGTTGGTGAACGCCTCGCGAGCACGAGCGAGAGAGAGTTCCGCCTCGGCGGAGCCATCGGTGTAATCAAAAGGGGCTTTCGGGGTGCGGCGCTTGGCGATGTCGCGCAAATCCCAGATAGTCAGCGCACGCTCCAGGCGACGCTTCTTGCCATTGAGCTCCGGCTTACGGAACTTCATCAACGGCGCCAACTCACTGGGCCGGGGGAAACGTCTCTTAACCACGGGTAACCTGTTCTTTCGTTGTCTTAGTGCGAGTGCCTGGATGGAGCGGAGCCGCTGGCGCCTTCGAGGAAATCTAGGTCGGCACCGCGATCGGCGCCGGTGACGTGCTGAACATAGAGCTGTTCCCACCCACGCGTAGCTGGGGCAACCTGGGGCACATAAACCTTCATCCGGGCCGCAAGCTCGTCATCGGAAATGTCGACTCTAATCAGCCGGGCTTCTGCGTCGAGTTCAATGATGTCACCAGTGCGGACAACGCCGAGAGGGCCGCCAGCCGCCGACTCGGGGGTGACGTGCAACACGCAGGTCCCAAAACCAGTCCCACTCATCCGCGCATCAGAAACACGGACCATGTCGGTGAGACCGGCATCGAGGAGTTTCTTGGGAAGTGGCATGTTGCCGACCTCAGGGAAACCTGGGTAACCCTTAGGTCCAGCGTTTCGGACAATCAAGACGGTGTCAGCGGTGACATCGAGGTTTGGGTCATCAGCAACAGCCATGTATTCCTCGTTGGTATCAAAAACCAACGCAGGGCCACGGTGCTTGAGCAATGACGGGGTGGCAGCAGAGATTTTGAGCACAGCACCGTTTGGTGCCAAATTTCCCTTGAGAACTGCGGTACTAGAGCCAGCAGGTTGCACGGGCTTGTCCCAAGTGGCAATGACTTCTCGGTCATGGCAGGGCGCATCGGCGATTGCTTGGCCGATGGTCTTGCCAGAGACTGTCATCGCATTCAGGTGCAGCACCGGGCTCAGCTCTTTCATCACTGCGGGCACCCCACCGGCGTAATAGAAATCTTCCATCAGGTACTGCCCTGAGGGCATGAGGTTCACGAGCAGTGGCACCTTGCGGCTAATCGCATCGAAGTCATCGAGTGTCAGGTCGATGCCGAGGCGGCCAGCCATCGCCAAGAGATGCACAATCGCGTTGGTCGATCCACCGAGAGCCGCATTCACGACGATCGCGTTCTCAAAGGACTCTTTAGTCATCACCTTGGACATCGTCAGCCCCTCGTCGACCATATCCACAATTCGCCGCCCAGCCAGCTGAGCCATCGCCATGCGCCTGGAGTCCACTGCGGGAATAGCAGCTGCTCCGGTGAGCTGGAGACCCAATGCTTCGACGATGGACGCCATTGTCGAAGCAGTGCCCATGGTCATGCAGTGACCAGCACTTCTGGCCATGCAGGCCTCTGCTTCATAGAGGTCTTCGGTGGACATTCGCCCAGCACGGTGTTCTTCGGTGAACTTCCAAACATCGGTTCCCGAACCGATGTCGCGGCCCCGGAATTTGCCGTTCAACATGGGGCCACCGGTAATCATCAAGGAGGGCAAATCCACGCTCGCTGCACCCATCGCAAGGCCCGGGGTGGTTTTGTCGCAACCAGTCAACATGACAACGCCGTCGAGAGGGTTGCCGCGAATCAGCTCCTCGGATTCCATGGCCAGCATGTTGCGATAGAGCATGGTGGTGGGCCGCATCATCGGCTCCCCCAGGCTCATCACGGGGAACTCCAGAGGGAATCCGCCGGATTCCCAGACACCACGCTTCACAGCGTCCGCAACACCACGGAGGTGGGCGTTACAGGGGGTGAGCTCCGACCAGGTTGTGGCGATACCAATAACCGGGCGACCGTCGAAAACATCAGGGGCAAAACCCTGGTTTCGCATCCAAGAGCGGTGGATGAAGCCGTTACGGCCCGTGCCACCAAACCATTCCTGGCTCCGGCGGCTAGGATCGGCCTTGCGGCTATGTTCGGACACGGACTGACCCTTCTACGATTTCTCAAAATCCTATAGGATTTGGGGCACACCTGGAATTCCCTAGTACTGACCGTATCGAGAAAGAGCTGTGATGAAGATTGGCCGCGTTGGAGCAGTTGGAAAAGAAAAGCCTGTTGTCTTCCTCAGCCCGGATTCCGCCGTCTATATCGACTCCCTCATCAGTGATTGGTCTCGTGACGCGCTAGAAGCTGGAGCCTACGAGTCTGTCCTAGCGGCACACCTTGATTCTCTCCCTACCGTGGACCTCGCGAGCGCCAGAATCGGTTCGCCGGTGGCACGTCCCACCAAAATCATCTGTATTGGACTGAACTACCGCAAGCACGCTGAAGAAACCGGCGCAGCGATCCCGACTGAGCCCGTGGTCTTTCTCAAAGCCCCCGATTGTCTGGTCGGGCCCTTCGATAACATCGAAATTCCCCCGGGATCGACCGCCACCGACTACGAGGTCGAGCTTGGCATCGTTATTGGTAAGCGTTTGAGGTATGCCGCGAGCCACGAAGAAGCTCAAGCAGCCATCCTCGGCTACACCGTGTGCCAAGACGTCTCGGAGCGCCACTGGCAGATTGAGCGTGGGGGGACCTGGGACAAGGGCAAGGCCTTCCCGACCTTCAACCCGTGCGGTCCCTGGATTGACACCGACGCGTCGTTCAACCCCCAAAACAAGACCATGAGCTGCAGTGTCGACGGCGCCATCCGCCAGAACTCGGACACCGGGGACATGATTTTCCCGATTCTGGAAATTGTCCGCTACGTCAGCAACTGCATGGAGCTATTCCCGGGAGACATCATCAACACCGGAACCCCTGCCGGTGTTGCCATGGGCATGAAGCCAACCCAGTACCTCACGGTTGGCCAGAGCGTGGAAACCACTATTGAGGGTCTGGGAACAATCAGGTCAACCTGTGTTGACCCCATCATGAACTAGCTCGCCTTTAGAGCAAGCCCGGCCACTGCTCATCTGAGACGTTCTGGATGACCACGGGCCGGACAAAGCGCATCATCGCCTGCGATCCCACCGAAGTGTGCAGGACAGATGTTGATGCTGGGTAGGGGCCCCCGTGGTGCTGCCACGGAGCCACGGCGAGACCCGTTGGCCACCCGTTCATCACAACACGGCCCGCAACGAAAGACAGTTCCTCCACCAGGTGGCGCGCAAGGCTGCTGTCGGTGTCTGGCACCGCGTGAACCGTTGCGACAAGTGCACCTTCTAGGTGATCAATGGCAGCGTCAAAATCCCCGTCTGACTGGCACTGGACGATGAGTCCAACCGGGCCAAAGCACTCTTCCAGCAATTCCTCGGAGCGCTCAAGGAAGTTCTCGAAGGTGGTCGAGAGAAGTCCCGGCGCGACGGACAAATCAGCGC
>JBIIFP010000054.1:0-7947 GCA_044237205.1 Pontimonas sp.
GCTGAGGCTCCCGCAGAAGAAACTGCCGCATCGAGCGACCTGCGTTTCGTAAACGTAGTCAAGCTCACTGGTGTCGGCTGGTTCGACCGCATGGACGAGGGCATTGTTGCCTTCGCTTCCGAGACCGGAATCGACGCATCTCAGACTGGTGCAGATGACGCTAGCCCCGAGAAGCAGGTCCGTATCGTTGAGGACCTCATCGCTCAGGGCGTTAACGCGATCACCGTAGTCCCCAACTCCCCCGAGTCCCTCGAGGGTGTCTTCCAGAAGGCTCGTGACGCAGGCATCATCGTCGTCACCCACGAGGCTTCGGCACAGAAGAACGCTGACGCCAACATTGAGGCGTTCGACAACGCTGCCTATGGTGCAACCATCATGGACAACCTCGCAGAGTGCATGGGTGGCGAGGGCGAGTATGTCGCATTCGTTGGCCAGGTCACCGCTGCAAGCCACATGGAGTGGGTTGCTGGTGCTCTCGCTCAGGCTGAGGCCGAGTACCCCGACATCACCCGCATGGAGGAGCCACTCGAGTCCAAGGAAGACGCTAACGTCGCTTACGAGCAGACCAAGGAGCTCCTGAAGAAGTACCCGAACCTCAAGGGTATTCAGGGATCCTCTGCTAACGACGTCGTCGGTGTCGGCCAGGCAATCGAAGAGCTCGGCTTGCAGGACTCTGTCTGCGTCATGGGAACCTCGCTTCCCTCGATGGCTGGCAAGTACCTCGAGACCGGTGCAATCGACAAGATCATGTTCTGGGACCCAGCAGTCGCTGGTCAGGCCATGATGAAGATCGCCCAGCTTCTCGCTGATGGTGGTTCTCTCTCTGCCGGTACGGACCTCGGTCTCACCGGTTACGGGAACCTTCAGCAGAGCGCAACCACGCCTACCTCTTGGTACGGCGAGGCATGGGTCATCGTTGACATGGCAAACATCGCAGACTACCCCTTCTAAGGAGGGTTAGTCTTGGCGCAAGCCAAGGTGATGTAGTTCAGGGGTGGGGCGCCAGAAATGGCGCCCCACCTCAGTCAACGAAGACTTAACGAGGGGGACCCATGTTTGGGACACAAGGAATTTCTAAGGCTTTCGGTGGAGCCAAAGCACTCACCGACGTAAGTTTCAGTGTCTCCCCAGGCGACGTTCACTGTCTGGCCGGAGAGAACGGTTCGGGTAAGTCAACTCTCATCAAGATCATGAGCGGTGTGGAGACACCCGACTCGGGTCTCATTCTCTTGGGCGAAGAACGCCTGAAGTCATTGACCCCCCGCGACGCAGTCGCGAAGGGCGTCCAAGTTATTTTTCAAGATTTCTCGTTGATCCCGAACCTTTCGGTGGCCGAGAACATTGCTCTCTCGACGTCTGTTTTGGAGCGCAAGCGGTTCAGTAACCCCAAGAAGAATCGCGACATTGCGGCCACGGCGCTCGACCTGATCGGCGTCGACATCGATCTCGATGCGACCGTGCAGTCGATTCCGGTGTCGTCGAAGCAGTTGGTTGCTATTGCCCGTGCACTCACCCAGGGCGTCAAGCTTTTGTTCATGGACGAGGCCACCACGGCTCTGACTCGCAAAGAGATTGACCACCTCTTCGGTGTGGTCAACAACTTGAAAGAACGCGGCGTTGCCACGGTGTTCGTCAGCCACAAACTCGACGAGGTCCAAGAGATTGCTCAGACCATCACCATTCTTCGTAATGGTTCGGTTGCCGCCGAGGGCAAGATGAAGGACTTCGACCGTCGCGCCATCTCGATGGCGATGACGGGCAGCGACATTACCGAGGTTCGTCTCGCTCCGGAGGTCCCGAAGGATTCGCCCAGCGTTTTGACCGTCGATTCACTGTCGGCCCGTGGGCAGTTCAAGAACATCAGCTTTGATGTGAAGGCCGGCGAGATCCTGGGAATCACCGGACTGCTCGGCTCTGGCCGTTCGGAAATCGCTGAGGCACTCTTTGGCATGGGCCAGATTTCCTCAGGCTCCGTGTCCGTCAAAGGCAAAGAGGTCAAGCTCTCTGGTCCTAAAGCCGCCGTTGACGCAGGAATTGGCTACGTTCCCCAAGATCGCCTGACTCAGGGCCTGTTCCTCAATCAATCGATTTTGAAGAACGTGATGGCCTCCGCCATTACGGACTTCACCGGGCCCTTGGGCATTGTGAAGTCCGCGAGCATGATGGAGACAATCACCGGCTGGATCTCTGACCTGCGGATCAAGACTGATAACCCGCAGAATGTTGCGACCTCGCTCTCTGGTGGAAACCAGCAGCGTGTGGTGTTGGCCAAGTGGTTGGCCATGTCGCCCTCTGTCTTGATTCTCAATGGCCCCACCGTCGGTGTTGATATTGGTTCGAAGCGCGAGATTCTCGAAATCATCCGCCAGAAGGCTCTCGAGGGTATGGCCGTCATCATCGTTTCTGACGACATCCCTGAGATCGTCCAGATTGCCAACCGCGTCATTGTGATTCACCAAGGTGAATCGGCCGCCGAACTCCAGGCGTCCGAAATTAGCGAGGCCCGACTCTACAAGGAGCTAGCAGCATGAGTTACGTCACTCCTATGGCCAAGCGCAAAGGCCTGAAACTCTTTGGATCTCCGAACGAGATCTTCCTCATCATCGCGATCGCCGTGCTTTCGCTCGTCATCGGGTTCTCGAATCCCGTGTTCTTTAGCATCGCCACCCCCTTCGACCTGGTCCGAAGCTCGCTGATCGAGATTCTCTTTGCCTTCGGTCTTCTGCTTGTTCTCGTGAGCGGTGGGATTGATATCTCGTTCCCGATTGTGGGTATTTTTGCCGGCTACACCAGCGTCGTAATTATGCAGACCTATGGCCTTGACACCTACAGCCTCTGGATTCCACTCGTGCTGGCGGCGATTGTCGGGGCGATACTCGGCAGTATCAATGCTTTGTTGATTGCGGGCTTTGGTTTGCCCACGCTTATTGCAACTCTCGGAACCGCGGGTATGTTCCGTGGCTTCCTGCTCACCTACGTAGGCTCCGCCTTCCTCGCGAACATTCCACTCGGCCTTGACCAGTTCGCCACCGCTGACCTGATTTCTATCGAGACCAGCGGGGGCACGCTGGCGCGTTTGCACGTGCTCGTCATCCCCGTTCTGATTCTTGCCGTTGCCATCGCGTTCCTGATGCGCCGGACGATGTTCGGTCGCACCATCTTCGCAATCGGTGGAAGCGAAGAATCAGCCCGTCGTATGGGCATGAACGTGCGCTGGGCCAAGGCTCAGCTCTACATCCTGGTCGGCACGCTCTCCGGTGTCGCTGGAGTGCTGTTTATCTCGCTCCAGCGCAAGGCTGACCCCTATGACCTCGCTGGCACCGAGCTGGAAATCATCGCCGCCGTTGTTCTCGGTGGCGCCAGCATCATGGGTGGCTATGGAACCGTCACCGGAACCATTCTTGGTGTGCTGCTCATCAACCTAATCAAGGACAACCTGATTCTGCTGGGCGTCGACGGAGCATGGCAGCGTGCCGCGATTGGCCTGATGCTCTTGATTGGTGTGTGTTCGCAAGCTATTTCTGACAAGCGCCGCCTGAAACAGGCCGTGACCGTCTCGGAGGAGAAATCATGAAAGACATCAGCCGGGATCTCACCAGACGCTTACTGAGCGACCGCAAGCTAACCCAGCTCATTGTTGTTGCCCTGTTCGTCTTCGCGCTCTTTAGCGTGTTGGCGCCTGACCTGTTCCTGACACCCAGGAACTTCGTCTCGATGGCCTTCCAGGTCCCCGAGATTGCCCTGTTGGCCCTCGGAGTCATGTTGGCCATGCTGACAGCAGGTATTGACCTCTCCGTGGTGTCGATCTCTAACCTGGCAGCACTCTCCACGTCCTACCTTCTGGTCACTCAGGTCGGCGAAGGCGGAGGCAACGTCTACTTCTGGATTGTGGTGTCCATCCTCATTGGCATGTTTGTCGGTCTGCTCGCTGGTTTCGCCAATGGCGCGATCATCGCGGGAATCGGGGTCACCCCGATTCTTGCGACGCTGGCAACCCTGACCCTCTACAACGGCATTGCCGTTGGTCTGCGTAATGGCCAGTCGATCACCGGTCTGCCCGAAGAGTTTGTGGCCATTGGTAATGGGTCGCTCTTTGGTGTTCCCATGCCCATGGTGATTCTGTTGGTCGCAGCAATCGGTGTTGCCATTTACATCAACCGCACCGGTCTTGGCATGCAGTCGGTGCTGGTTGGCGCCAACGAAACTGCGGCCAACTACAGTGCCATTGGCGTCAAGAAGGTCCTCTACATGACCTACACGCTCTCCGGTGGCCTGTCCGCCCTGGCGGGGCTCATCATTGCGTCTCGCTCAGCGAGTGCGAACCCCGACTATGGAGCGTCCTATGTGTTGCTCGCCATCGTTATTGTCGTCCTCGGTGGAGTGAACCCCTACGGTGGGTTTGGTACCGTCACCGGTGTGGTCCTCGCCACCGTGGTTCTTCAGATGGTGGCCTCTGGCTTCAACGCACTGCGTTTCAGCCAGTTCTTCTACCAACTCGCCCAGGGCTTCGTCCTGATCGCGGTCATGGTGCTCAACACCTACCTCGATCGTCGCCGCCTCAAGGCCAAAAAAGACAAGGCGCCTAAAGAATCGTGAGCTTGGAAAGCCGTCTAGAAAAGTACTGCCTGACAATCGCCACCTCAGGCAGGGAAGAACCCATGATCGAGGCCATCAAGGCTGACCTCGGTGCTTTCACCAAGGACATCACGGTGGATTCCTTTGGCAACGTGATGGCCCGGTTCAAAGCGGCCAAGCCCACCGACCAGACCGTCATGGTCTTTGCCCACACCGATCAGCTCGGCATGATTGTCACCAAGGTTGAACCAAACGGATTCATCCGTGTTGTTCGACTCGGCGGTGTTCCCGAGCGTGTACTGCCTGGCAGTGTCGTCAAAATCCGAGCCCACAATGGCTCGCTGGTCACCGGTGTGATGGGCACTCCCCCTCACCACCTCACGCCAGAGGCTATGAAGTATGTGGTGCCGACTATCGACAAGGCATACATCGATGTGGGCGCCACCACGGCTCAAGAAGTTGCCGATCTCGGCATCGCCATTGGCGACCACGTGGCCTATGAACCCCGCTTTGAGAAGCTGGCTAACAATCGGATTGCCGGCACCAGCGTCGATGACCGTGGCGGTTGCGCTGTGCTGGTGGGCCTGGCCGAACGCCTTGCCAAGAACCCCGTCGCGGTGAACGTCGTGTTGGTGGGCACCGTGCAAGAAGAGTTCAACCTTCGGGGTGCAGCACTGGCTGCAGAGAAGATCAAGCCAGTGGCTGCCATCTCTCTCGATCTGGTTGCCGCAGGCGACACCCCCGAGATGGGCACGCCGAATGGTGTCCAGGTCGGGGCAGGGCCTGTCATGGGCCTCTACAGCTTCCACGGTCGGGGAACACTGAATGGTGTCATCCCCCACCCTGGTCTTGTGGCACACACGGAGAAGTCAGCGGCGAAGGCCAAGCTTTCTCTGCAGCGTCACGCGACGGTCGGTCTGTTGACCGATGCGTCGTATGTCCAACTGGTCAATGGTGGAACACCGTCCATTGACCTGTGTTGGCCAACCCGTTACACCCACACCGGCGTGGAACTGTGTTCACTGGACGATCTGGCAGGTCTCGAGAAGCTCGTGACCGAGATGCTCTCATCGTTCCCGGCCACATGGGACTCCGCGCGCTAACTCACAGGGGAGAAAACCATGGCAGATGACCTGTTAATGGGCATTGACGTAGGCACCTACGAAAGCAAGGGTGTCCTGGTCACGCCTCAAGGAAAAGTAGTGACCACGCAGGTCAAACCCCACAAGGTCATCTTCCCCCGTGCCGGCTGGGCCGAGCACGACGCTGAGGGCACCTGGTGGGGCGATGTGACCCACGTCAGCAAGGCTTTGCTGGCCACCGAGGGTGTCTCCCCCGACCAGATCAAGGGTGTGGGCATCAGTGCTATTGGGCCCGATGTGCTCCCCATGGACGAAAACTTCACGCCGCTCCGTAATGGCATCCTCTACGGCGTTGACACCCGCGCGGTGGACGAAATTGCCGAAATGAACGAACGCTTTGGCGAGGACTACATCTTCAACGCCTGTGGCAACGCTTTGTCCTCCCAGGCCACAGGTCCCAAGATCATGTGGATCAAGAAGAACGAGCCAGAGATCTATAAGAAGGCTCGCTGGTTTGTTGATGCCACGACCTTCATCGTCGCAAGGCTCACCGGCCGGGTTGTGGTGGACCACTTCTCTGCTGGGTCCCACCACCCCACCTACGACCCCTGGAAGCAGCAGTGGAACGAAGAGCTCCTGGATGGTGTCGTTGAGTCCTCACGCCTTCCTGAGCTTGCCTGGAGCCACGAACTGGCCGGTGGCGTCACCGAGTGGGCTGCTAAGGAAACAGGCTTGAACGTTGGAACCCCCGTGTCTGTCGGCACTATCGACGCTGGCGCTGAAGCGCTCAGCGTCGGGGTGACTGAGCCCGGTGAAATGATGCTGATGTATGGCTCGACCATCTTCATCATCCAGGTCACCGATAACGACCAGGCCAGGGACAAGCGGCTCTGGGCTGCGCCCTATCTCTTCCCCGGCACCTGGTGCCTCCTCGCTGGTATGGCAACCTCTGGTGCACTGACTCGTTGGTTCCGTGACAGCTTTGCGGCCGACTTGGTTGCCGCCGAGGCTGAAGGCGGCGAGCCCGCCTATTCGATTCTGACCCGCGAGGCTGCAGAAGCAGCCGTCGGGTCCGGCGGTGTGATTGTTTTGCCCTACTTCTCGGGTGAGAGAACACCGGTCAATGACCCCAGGGCTAAGGGTGTCATCTTTGGCCTGAGCCTCACCCACACACGAGGTGACCTCTTTAGGGCCACCCTTGAGGGCATGGGACACGGCATCAAGCAGCACGTGGATCTCTTCACCGACATTGGCGCACCGCCCCACACGATTCAAGCCGTGGGTGGTGGAACGAAGAACCCCGTCTGGTTACAGAGTGTGAGTGACATCAGTGGTGTGCCACAGAAGGTTGCTCCCCTGACCGTTGGAGCATCCTATGGCGACGCACTCCTGGCAGGCATCGCTGCGGGTCTCGTCAGTGGACCAGAAGCAATCCGCGAATGGCAGGGTGCTGGGACCGTTGTCACACCCAATCCCGACGTCGCACCCACGTACGCGCCACTGCACGAGATCTACACGGACCTTTACCAAGCAACCAAGGAGCAGATGCACAAGCTCCACGACCTGGGTTACTAGCAGCTAGGGAATCAACGCCACCCGGTACGAAGGCTTGGCCGACAGGTATTCAAACGCTGCTTGGGCTTCTGCCAGAGGGAACGTCTTTTCCATAATCGGAGTCAGGTCGATTTCTCCTGCTGCGATCATGTCGGTGGCCCGCTTGTGGTCTTCAAGATCGGCGCTTACAGCGCCGATAATGCGCACCTCGGTGTTGTGAACCCAGTTGGGGTCAATCTCGAAGGGCTCCACAGGGTGGGCTGAGGCAAACAAGCAGAGTGTTCCACGAGGCTGAAGAACTTTGAGCCCCTGCTCGTTCACGGCCTTGGAACCAATTGCAGTGACAACTCCATCAACTCCACCAGGAAACTCGCTCAGAATGGCGTCAACGGCGTCTCCGGAGCTCAGAATCGTGCGGGGGACCCCATACTTCCGAGCCAGTGCCAAACGCTCTTCATCCATGTCGACAATTGCGGTGTCAACACCGGCGTTCACCAGCACCATGGCGTTCAACAGACCCATGGGGCCAGCGCCAAACACCACCGCGGTGTCGCCCTTCTTCATGCCCATTAAACGCACACCGTGAACAGCGCACGACAGTGGCTCAGCGAGGCACGCAAGTTCATAGGGCGCATCGCCCACATTGAAGCAGCCATCCTCGCGGTGGACTTTGTATTCCAAGAACCCACCGGGTCCCAAGTCGCCACCCTTGAGGGAGAAGTACTTGAAGTGCTCA
>JBIIFP010000018.1:0-25606 GCA_044237205.1 Pontimonas sp.
GCAGCGATTCCGGAATGAATACGCCCTCACCTTCGGGGTCAACCTCACAGGTGTTCCCCGCAAAGCTTGCGCACCAAATACTGGAGAGGTGATAGTCATCATCTGCCGCACTACCCACCGCAGACGAGAAAGCCCACGAACCGAAAGTCAGCACGGTGAGCAAGAAGACACCGAGCAGAGCAAGAATTTTTCCCAGGGGCTTGGGGATTCTGGACACTCGGGGCAACGAATGGCGTGTGCTCATAGCCAGTAGCTTAGGCGCCCGTAACAAAAATTCTCGTGAGGTGATGGAGCAAAACCTCTGGCGAATACGTTGCAAGAGCGTGAGATCGTGCCGCATCGGCGACCGCTGCTCTTTTCTGGGTTGTCATGCCGGCAATCATGTCGAGCTTCGCTCCCCACTCACTGGGGTGAGCGAGGAAGCCGTTCACCCCGTCGGTGATGACGCTGCCAAAGACCGCATTGGCGGATGCAAGGGTAGGGGTGCCAGCAACGGCTGCCTCAAAGTATTTGAGCTCTGATTTTGCGCCGGTGAAAGGGCTGTTCTGGAGTGGGACGATGTTGAGATCCACAGAACCTAGAGCGCTCTGCAGGTCGAGGAAATCCATAAATGGCAGCCTTCTCACCTGGCTCGCCAGGGCATCGAAGCCTGTGAGGGACTCAAGGTGACCCACGATTGTGAGGCGTGAGGCAGGGGATGACTCCAAGTGATTGATGAGCGCTTGCCGTGCCACCTCGAAGTCGTGGTCGTGGGATTTACTCCCACTGAAGTAACCGATATGAAGGCCGCCTGCCACCGAGGCTTTGGGCGATATCGGCACCTCTAGTTGGTAGCGGTTGAGAGTGTTGGGAACCACGTGGACTGGGTGGGGTGAGATCTCTGAAATCGCTGCGGCCAGGTGGGGATTCGTCGTAATGACGTCATCGGCTAAGGAGAGGGCCTTCCTCCAGTTTGAGATGAACGCCGACCACCAATAGAGGTCTTCGCCTTCCAAGCGATATCCGAGGTTGGCTGCGACGAGGGTGTCGTAGCGGCCATCGATGATCAGATCATCGATATCGAAGTACACCTTCTTACCCCGGTGGGAGAATTGTCGAAACAGGCGGTCTACTCGTCCGTCATAGGGCAATCGCACTGCCACCAGAACATCGGCATAGTCACTGAGGTCATCGATTCGCTCCAAGTCCGAAAGAAAGAAATACGAGGCGGAGAGCGCTTCGGAGGAGCTGTTCAGACACTCAACGGGGTTGAATGCGCGATACCTAAAGGTTCCAAAGTCAGGCTTTGCCGCCACATAGGCAATTCTGAGCGTCCCGGGTTCAAGCATTCCGAGTCGTTGAAGGAGAGGGCGATCCCAGAGTCCATGGAGCATATTCATCCGGACACCTCCGCAAACCGCAGACGCTCTCGAAGCATGGATCCAAGCGTCCCTTCCTCCAGGAGCGCACTGCCGCCAACGCTGAGTGTTCCTGAGGTCTTGAGCGATGCGCCGAGGGCCGTGCCCGCGCCAAGGTCCAGGGCGTAATCAAAGACTCGCTCGCTCGTCGCGAGTTGTGAGGTGGACAGCACAGTGACGCGGCCACCGATGAGCTCTAGGGGCCCTGAATCCATTCCCACCAGCGTGACCTCGAGCCCACAGCCTTCTGGGGCCAGTCCGACCTGGAGGTTCTCTAGTTCTCGAAGCGTGAGCAGGACTGCGAATGGGGTGGAGAATTCATCGGCCAGAACAACTATGCGGGCAGTCGCCGTAGCGACGGGAACCGGCTTTGCACCAAGGTCCGCGGTCCGATTGTCCTCAGGAAGTTGATTCGCTAGCGCCCACACTCTCCAGGTCTCACCGCGAGTGAGAGACGCCACCGAGACCTTCTTTGCCCCTTCGCGGGAGGGGATGTAGACAATGTCGGAAGGTTTTGCCGTGAAGCGCAGTGCACCCAGGCTGGTCCAGGAGGTCGCAAGAAATTGCTCCCCCTCATGGATCGCACAGTGGGCGGGTTTGCCACCTGCCCTGTGGTACACCACATCGGGGGGAGTCGACCCGAAGTCAGTGCCGGCGAGGGCTCGCTCCACTGAGCGAGCCTCGCTAGCTCGAGAGATAAATCGCAGGGACCGCTTATCCCGTTTCGCGAGCTTGAGGCTTTCCTCAATGATCCCAGCAAGGCTCACATCCTCGCGGGCGAGCGTTGCGTCATCGATCACAGCGGTGAGGCGTGGCAGGCCGGAATGGGGAGACACAAAAGTGGGGAGCTCTGTGAGGTGGGGATAAAAATGGGTGATGGCCTGGGGGAGGGAGCGGATAGCCAGGCGACCCTCCGCGCGGCCATAAGCAACGTAGTGAAATAGCGGGTTAATGTCCGCGTTTCCTACATCGGGGTACGTGCCGGTGTAGTGGTTAGTGTCGAAGCGCTCCGAGGGGTTGCGTCCCAGTTTTGCCCCCACATCTAGGTAGTGCCACAGCGGGTCATAGAAGAGAGAGGCCGCCCCGAGTTCTGTGGCGTACCACTTCGGGTCAAAAAGCCCGGAATCTCGGATTTGTCTGTACACCCGCCGCGCACTGGGGCGCTTCAACCAACCGCGGGGAGCAAACATGGGTGAGGCCCTTCATCCACCTGATACGCCTAAGACCCTAGGCTAAATGTGGCAGGTTGCCACGTCTACACAGATTAGGGGAGTTTCTATGGCTGATTCGCCCCGTGTCAGCGTGATTCTCGTGAACTATAAGGGCGTTGAGGACACCCTGACGGCAATCGACTATCTGACCGATTTGCCCGAGTATCCGGCCAACCTCGAGATTGTGGTCGTCGACAATGCTTCCGATGACGGCAGCCTCCAGAAGCTCCGCGCTCGCGAAAAAGACATCGTTTTGGTTGCCTCACCCACGAACTCTGGGTTTGCCGGAGGTTGCAATCTCGGTGCGCAGAGGGCATCTGGCGAGATCGTGGCGTTCTTGAACAGTGACGCTAGGCCTGACACCCACTGGGTGTCAGCGGCACTGGAATCTTTCGACAACTACGAGAACGTCGGGGCTGTTGCTAGCCAAGTGCTGACCTGGGAGGGCAGCCACGTTGACTTCAACGGCGCTGGGCTGACCTGGTATGGCATGGGCTATCGCCCACGCACTGGTGATCCGGTTAACAAGAAACCCCAGGGGCACACCCCCGTGCTGTTTGGCACTGGTTCAGCAATGTTCGTGAGGCGTTCTGTTTTCGAGAGCCTCGGCGGGTTTGACGAGTCGTTCTTCATGTTTTTTGAAGACGTGGATTTTGGCTGGCGCCTCAATCTCGCCGGGTATACCTATCTCTACCAACCCGAGTCGATTGCTTTTCACCGGTACCACCGTTCCATGGGCGGTATCCCTAAGCACCGCGAGCAGTTTCTACTCGAGCGCAATGCTCTCTATTGCCTCTATAAGAACCTGGAGGAATCCCAACTTCAGCGGATTTTGCCCGGCGCTCTTCTCGCGTCTGTTAAGCGAGCCGTTGTGGAATCAGGAATCAGCACCTCCCAGTTTGATCTTGCCCGCGGCTCAACGAGCGGCCTCACCACCGAGGTGAAATCCGATGCTCTCGCGCCGTTGTTCGCCATGGACCAATTCGTCAACGAGCTGCCGGCGCTGATGGTCAAGCGCGCGTCCATCCAAAGCAGCCGGAAAGTTTCCGACGCAAACGTGTGGCGCCTTTTTGGCGAAACCAATGCCGCGATGTCGACGGATGCCAGATATCTTCGAGGCTATGACGCGATTGTGGAGGCCTTTGGCGTGACGAATGACCCCCCTGCACTGAAAGTACTGATTGTGACGGGAGATCCGATTGGCAAGAAGCTGTCGGGTCCGGGGATTCGCTCTTGGCACATGGCCGAGGCTCTGTCCGCCGCCCACGATGTAACGCTCGTGAGCCTGAGCGGGGTGGATGAGGCTCTCACCTCGTCGTTCCGATTGGCCCATGTCGATCCGGGAGACAACAAGACCTTCTCCGGGTGGGAGTCATTCGCCGACCTGATCATCTTCCAGGGGCACGCGATGGAGCTGTTCCCCTCTCTGCGCTCCAGCAAGAAATATCGAATCGCTGATCTGTACGACCCCATGCATCTTGAACAGTTGGAGCAGGCCCGACATTTGCCCCTGGATCAGTGGGATCAACAGGTTGCCGACGCCAGCCGCACCATCGAATCCCAATTGGCGGTGGGGGATTATTTCCTGTGCGCTTCCGAGCGGCAGCGCCATTTCTATCTGGGTCAGCTGACCACCCTGGGTCGAGTTACTCCAGTGGGCTACGCCGATGATCCCCATCTAGAGCGGCTCCTTGGCGTGGTGCCCTTTGGCCTCCCAGGCGTTGACCCGCGCCACACACGTCAGGTTCTCAAAGGGGTGGTGCCAGGGATTGGCAAAGACGATCACGTCATCATTTGGAGCGGTGGCATCTATGACTGGTTTGATCCACTCACTCTGATTCGTGCGGTGGGGCAGCTGGCCCAGAAGAACCCCTCCGTGAAGCTCTTCTTTATGGGAACAGCCCATCCCCACCCCGGAGTCCCGGAGATGCCCATCATCAAGGCGTCGAGGGAGCTTGCCGCAGAGCTTGGTGTTCTAGGCGCCAACGTGTTCTTCAACGATTCTTGGGTTGACTACGACGATCGTCAGAACTATCTCCTTGAGGCAGACATCGGGGTGAGCACGCACCGATCACACATCGAGACCACCTTTGCGTTTCGGACCAGGATCCTTGACTACCTATGGGCTTCGTTGCCGATGGTGGTCACCGAAGGCGACCACTTCGCCGACGAGGTCACCCGCCATGGTTTAGGAAAGAGCGTGCCGGCCGGTGACGTTGGTGCTCTCGTCGCAGCACTCCACTCGGTGCTCTTTGATCAGCGAGTTCGAACAAAAGCTGCCAAGGCGCTTGCCGTTGTCCGTGAGAAGTATCGGTGGGCTGAAGTATTGAAGCCCCTGGTCGACCACGTATCAGAAGTGGCCCGAGGGTCAATCCGCAAGCCCACCAGCATGCCTGTTCGCTATTCACCAGTGAGGCCTCGTCCGCCGCGCTTTAGCGTCCACGACATCCGCAGGGGCGTCCAGAGATTAGCGCGGGGAGAATTCAGGTCTTTAGCTCGAGCAGTGCTGCGAAAGCTCCGTCCGAGACGGAACTAAACGATGCCAGTTGGTTCCACCCCGAAGGTCTCCGTTGTCGTGGCGACCTATAACGGGTCACAGTATCTCGCCGAACAGCTCGAGAGCATCCTGGCTCAAACCCGCGCCCCCACTGAGATCATCGTTTCGGATGATGGCTCGAGTGATTCAACCCTCGACATCGTCACAACGTTCCAGAACGCACAGCCGCGAAAAGGCGGCCCGGTATGGCGAGTCCTCTCGCGAAAGAAGCCACGGGGTGTTGCCGGCAACTTCGCTAGTGCGCTCGTTGTGGCAACGGGGGATTTAATCGCCTTCGCGGATCAAGACGACCTTTGGGAAGCGAACAAACTCGAGACACTCATCTCACATTTTGACTATCCTCGGGCACTGTTGGTGCACTCTGATGGCCGATTGATTGATGCGAAGGGCCGTGAGATGGGCTCCTTGATGGGGGCACTGCGTCTGACACCGCGAGAGCGCAGAGCGCTCCGTGGTGGACGGGCACTGGATGCGTTGTTACGGCGCAATGTGGTGACCGGTGCCACCATGATGATTCGTCGGTCGCTTCTGGACACCGCACTCCCGATTCCCCCGGGCTGGATTCACGATGAATGGTTGGCACTGATTGCGGCCATCCAGGGCGGTGTCGTTTTTGACCAGAGACCGCTCGTGCGCTACCGCCAGCACGGCGCCAATCAGATTGGCGCCGCCCGCTTGAGTGTTTCTGAAGCGGGCGGTCGGCTTCGTGAGAGTCGACGAGACTTTTTTTCCAGGAAAGCGGCCAGAAACACTGCGCTGTCGGATTTAGTCGCGCATGCGCCATTGTGGCTCCGCGCTCCGGAAAAACACGCCCTCATCGGCAAGCTCGAACACGATGAGTGGAGGAGTCAACTGCCACAAGTGCGCCTCCAGCGCGTTCTCCCAGTTCTGGCGCGCTGGGTTTCTGGTCACTACAGTCGCTTCGCGAGAGGCTACCTAGATGTGCTGCGGGACCTGCTGCTACGTGACTAAATCGCCGTAGTCGACACACTGAGCCTAAATACCGGCCAGATACGGGCCTGGAACCTACTCTGGCAGATGTGAACCATTGGTTGAAGCTTGCCCTTTCCAGTTTTGCGGTCGCCGTAATCGCCGTGACTGGAGTGGTCCACCCCGGCATCGGGGCGCCTCCAGCGAGCGCGAACACCGATCCGACCGGCACGGTGATTCACGGCGCCCGGAACACCACCATCTGGGTTGGTGCTGACGCGGCAGGAAACCTCCACTGGTCTGAGAACCAAGGAACCTCCTGGACGTCCAGCGGTTTTGGGCTCACCAAGAGCGGTGTGACCTCTGTGGTGTGGACCGGGAGCCAGTTCTTCGCCACCTCCTACTTTGAAGCGGCCAGAAGCTCAGATGGCAAGACCTGGACCCGCTTCATGTTGCCGCTGGGATCCGCGTTTGATCCCGGCAACCTCATCAGTGATGCTGACTTCTTCCGCTCGGGCTCGATGTCTGCCGAGGCCATTCAGTCCTTCCTTCAACAGCGCAACCCCGACTGCCGGTCCGGCTTCGTGTGTATGAAGGATTACCGCGAAACTACGTTCTCGAGAGATGCCTCGGTGCTGTGTAAGGCCTACCAGGGCGCCAAGAACGAAACGGCCGCCCAGATTGTCGCCAAGGTCTCTGAGGCCTGTGGTGTTTCTGCTGAGGCGCTCCTGGTCCTGATTCAGAAAGAACAGTCACTAGTGACGCTTACTGCGCCGTCGACGACGAGGTTCCAGAAGGCCACCGGATACGCGTGCCCCGACACAGCTCCGTGTAACGCTCAGTTCTTCGGTTTCTACAACCAGGTCTATAACGCTGCCAAGCAGTTCAAGCGGTATTCGAACCCTCCTGGAACGAGTCGCTTCTTTACCTGGTTCCCTGTTGGCAAAACCCCGCAGCTCCGTCTGCACCCCAATGCCGCCTGTGGAACGACTCCGGTGACGATTCGTAACCAGGCAACCGCTGGCCTGTACTACTACACGCCCTACACCCCGAACCAGATTGCCATGGTCAATCTGGCAACTGGGGGAGACTCGTGTAGCTCGTATGGAAACCGAAACTTCTGGCGGGTATACAACTATTGGTTCAACCCGACTAAAGACTTCAGAACCTTGGCGTCCACCAGAGATGGTGTGACCATGGTCGTTGACCGCGATGGCACGATCGCAACATCTCGAGATCTCACCAACTGGCAACGCATCGGCGTAGTCCCCGGCGTTTCGCCTACTAACGGTGTTTCAGAGTTTGGTCAGTCGAACCAGGGTAAGTACGCGGTCCTCACAGCCAATGGAAAAGCTTTTGAATCAGCCGATGGCGTGACCTGGTCAGAAATAGCGGTTCAAACCAGTCAGGTGAACCAGGACATCATCACCCGACACACGGTTCGCTCTGGCCAGACCGTGTGGGCGATTGCCCGCGCGAACGCTGTGACAGTGGCGAGCATTGTCGCTGAGAACTCGTTGCCGCGGTCGGGAGCCCTGATTCGGGTGGGGCAAGTGCTCACGATTACCAAGCGTGGGATTGTCACCACCGTCAATTCCCCGGTGATTCTTGACCCCTCTATTGTGATCACCTCCGGCGCGGTTCGTCTGAACCCGCCGGCTGAGGTTGTCGATCCGCCGGCAGTTGATCCGACTGCGCCAGTCGACCCTGATACACCTCCAGTGGACCATGTCGTAACAACTCCGGGCTTTCCAGATGAACCTGACGTGCCACTGCCACCGCTCGAGCCCCTCGTGGTGGAGCGAGTTACCAACGACGTCTTCTACACGGTTGCTCGCGGTGACACGATGTTGCGGATAGCGTTCAAGAACCGCACCACTGTCGCCCAAATCGCCTCTGACAACAACATTCGAAATGTGAGCCGGATTCGTGTGGGCCAACGCCTCAAGGTGGGCAAGACAAAGCAGGAGATGAGCTATCACCGCTCTCAGGAGGGTGACACCCCCGAGCGGATCGCAGAGCGGCGTTCGATTGCGCTGTCGACAATCCTGAGCTTCAACACCAGCCTGCAATCAGGACAGGTCATTACGCCTGGAACCCTGGTCAGGCTGTCCTAGTCGCCAGCCTCTAGGGTTTGGATGTGTTTCTGCGCGCCTGGTCTTCTTGAGCTGCACGAACGAGAGTGAGAGCACGGGCAAGATCGGTAATTGTCTTCTCTTGCCAAAGTTGGCGACGGTATTGGTGCACCACATAAAACAGTGCGAACACCACGAAGGCGTAGAGCAGGAGATCAGCCCCACGACCGATGCCGAGGTAGCCTGCGACCACTGTGGTGTAGTTCGGGAAGAGAACCGCGAGCGCGCCCATGAACAGCGCCGCAATTATGACCAAGCGACGAATCGCCTGCTGCGAGGCGCTCCGTTTGGCCTTCAACAAGTAGACGCCGACCAAAACAAGCGCACCCATGAGAACCCATTGACTCAACATGACGTCCATCACCTCACAATCAAATCGATCAAAATGTTGATGGAATTCAACAGCGACTGGCCTTTGCGCTTCGAATACTCGGTGTAGAGAATCTCCACCGGATATTCGCGCCACGCCAGCCTGGCTTTCGCAATCTGGTGGACAATCTCAGAAGCGTGAGACATCCCATTTTGTTCCATGCGAATCTTTCCGATGGTCTCGCGACTGAGCACCCTCAAGCCATTGTGAGCATCGGTGAGACGAAGACCGGTGAAAATTCTTGTGGCGATAACAGCGACCGTGAGGACGACCTTCTTCTTGAGGCCTGGTTTCGTTCGCTTATCCAAGAACCTGGATCCAAAGACGGCAGAAATTCTCTTGGCGCGAGCAAGCTCAAGCATCTCGAGGGCATCCGAGACGCGGTGTTGCCCATCGGCATCGAAGGTAACCACGTGGGTGGCGTCCTTGTGCGTCATCACATAGTCAAACCCTGTTTGCAGTGCCGCCCCCTGGCCCAGGTTGATCGGGTGGCGAAGAACTGTCGCACCGGCCTTCGCAGCGAGTTCAGCTGAGTTGTCGCTACTGCCATCGTCAATACACACAACGTGCTGGAAGGACTTGCACACTTCTGACACCACCGCGGTAATGACTTCAGATTCGTTGAACAGGGGAATAACGACCCAGGCGTCAGCCTCGCGGGCGGGACGCCCGCTCTTCTTGGTGGTTGCCATCACCTGCTCATTCTGGCAGACCCGAACCCTTGGCGACTCAACCCGTCACTGAGCCATTACCAGGGGTTAGGCTCAAAGCGTGTTTGCGAGATTGCGTTCAGTGCCCAAGAACTATGACTGGGGTACCCCTAACGCCATGTCGGAGCTTCAGGGCTTGGCCCCGACCGCCCAGCCGGAAGCAGAACTCTGGTTTGGATCACATCCGATGGCTTGGTGCACGGTTGACGACGGCGGCAAGAACCCGGATTTCCGCAGTTGGCTTCACAGCACAGGCCACGAGTTTCCGCTCCTGGTCAAGTTTCTCGCCGCCGCCAAGCCCCTCTCGATTCAGGTTCACCCTGATAAAGACCAAGCTACTGCGGGTTTCGCCAGAGAGAATGCCAAGGGGCTGGCGCTCGATGACCCCCACAGAATGTTCAAGGACCCACACCCGAAACCTGAGCTCCTGATTGCTCTTTCTGACACCTTCGATGCCCTCTGGGGATTGCTGCCAGCAACACTTAGGGCCCAGCGGCTTAAGCGCTTCGCCGCGACGGGACTGGCCAAACGCACCGTGCAGGGGCTTGGTGAGTTGAACGGTCAGGGCGCATTAGAGACCGCGCTGACTGGAGGCGACTCTGTGGACGAGTGGGCAGAGGATCTGGCCGCGTGGAGCGCGCTGCAGAATTCTGCCGATTCCGGCGAGGGCCGACTAGAGCAGGACATCTTCCGACGCATTGCAGCGGAGTTCCCTGGTGATCGTGGAATTGTTGTCGCGTTTCTGATGCACGTTCTTCGCCTTCAGCGGGGAGAGGCTCTGTTTGTCTCGCCCGGACAAATTCATGCTTATGTGGGTGGTTTTGGTCTGGAAGTGATGCTCCCCAGTGACAACGTGGTTCGTGGTGGCCTGAGCTCTAAACATCAGGACGCCGATCTCTTTCTCCAGACGGCAACCGTGCCGCCGATGGACGCTCCAACGACTGTGTCACCGGTCGCCCACGACGGACGGATTGTCTATAAAGACCCCGCTATGCCCTTCAGTGTTTATGGCATCACCGTTGATGGTGAGATTCCCGCCACCACCGACACCCTCATCCTCGGAGAGAATGGCACATTCTCTCTGTCCAGGGCTGGCGCGAGCCAAGAACTTGAACGCGGCGAGGTCTATCTCGTGTCGGGCGACAGCGACCCCCTCCAGATCAGGGGCCAGGGAGCGGCATGGCTCGTTGAGCCTAGGTTCGACTAGACCGACCTGAGATTTGCTTGGTTCTGGACAAACCAGTCGTAGGCATTTGCGATGCCCTCGCGCAGCTCCCAGCGCGGCTTCCAGCCGAGCGCGTGCAGTCGCGAACTATCGAGCATCTTCCGGGGGGTGCCATCTGGTTGCGACAGGTCGTGGTCAATCGACCCTTCAAAGCCGACAATCTCCGCGATGAGTGTCGCCAAGTCAGAAATTGAGATTTCCTGACCCGAGCCGACATTGATGGCCTCCGGGTCATCGTAGTTCTCCAAGAGAAAGACCACGGCCGAGGCCAAATCGTCGACGTGCATGAATTCGCGAAGCGGTGAGCCCGTGCCCCAGATGGTCACTGATTTTGTGCCCGAGATTTTTGCCTCGTGAAAGCGACGAATAAAGGCTGCCAAGACGTGGGAATTCTCGGGGTGGTAGTTGTCGTTCGGTCCATAGAGGTTGGTCGGCATTGCTGAAATCCAACGATGTCCGTACTGCTTGCGCATCGCCTGAACCTGGAGAATGCCAGCGATTTTGGCAATTCCGTAGGCGCTGTTGGTTTCTTCGAGTGCTCCGGTGAGGAGCGAGGACTCTTTGATGGGCTGCTCTGCGAACTTTGGGTAGATGCAGGACGAACCAAGAAATATCAGGCGAGCCACGCCTGCCTGATGGGCCGCATCCATGACGTTGAGTTGAATTTGAAGATTGTCACTGAGGAACTCTGCTGGGTAGGTGTCATTGGCGTGGATGCCCCCGACCTTGGCGGCGGCGTCGACTACGACGTCAGGCTTCACGCGCGCCATCATGTCCAAAACTGCGGGTCGGTTCGTGAGGTCTAGTTCTGAGGATGAGAAGCCAACGAGATTGCTGAAGCCCTCATTCTCGAGGTGACGCCAGATTGCCGAGCCGGCGAGGCCTCGGTGACCAGCGATATAAATCGTGTCGGTCTTCTTCATGATGTCTTTCACTAGCGGATTCACTCACTAGCCTAAAGCGAGAACTCCCGAAAGGCTCACTCGCATGACAGACCCGAAGCTTCTTGTCGTGCTTCCGACGCTCGGGACCAGGCTCGATCTTCTGGCCGAAGCTCTCGAGTCCTGTGTGGAGGCGGGGACGCGCGTTGCTCTCACGCTCGCGGTCATCGTTCCGAAAAGCGCGGCCAAGGCGCGTTCGCTTGCACGCAAGGTTGGTGCCCTCATCATTGATGACCCAGGAGTCGGAATGGCGAGCGCGGTCAATGCTGGTCTGGCCTGCGCAACATCGGAGCGCTACTACGTCTGGGTCGGCGACGATGACCGACTGGTTGCCGGGGGTATCGCTGCGCTTGTTGACGAGCTAGATAAAGATGGCCGCGCTGTGGTCGCGTATGGACAGTGCGACTACATCACGCAGTCGGGTTCGGTTGTTGGCACCAGTGGCGCTGGCGCGTTGGCACGATTCTTGCTCCCCTGGGGCCCAAACCTCATTCCTCACCCTGGGACAATCGTTCGCATCTCCGCTCTTCGGAGCATTGGATTCTTTGATCCGACTCTCAACTACGCGCTTGATCTCGATGTGTTTTTGAAACTGCGTGGCACTGGCAGATTTGTTAGTCGCCCGGTCGTCTCAGCTCAGTTCCGGTGGCACCCAGAATCTTTGACCGTGGCAGACCGCCACGCCTCGAGCGTTGAGGCGATGGCCATCAAGCGAGCTCATTTGCCCCCGTGGGTTAGGCCGGTCAGTTTCTTATGGCATTGGCCAGTGGCCTGGGCGTCGATGGTTGCCTCGGGACTAGTGAGCGCCCGCGCAAGGCGGCTGCTCTAGCGGTGCTGGCTAGCGCTTCTGCGCTAGCCTTTCGGGGTGACTTGGTTAGTGACCGGCGGAGCCGGATATATCGGGTCCCATGTCGTTCGACACCTTCTAGGGGCCGACATCGGGGTGGTTGTCCTCGATGACTTATCGACGGGCCGTCGGGGATTTGTTCCAGACGGCGTCCCCTTTGTTGAGGCCTCTCTGCTGGACACCGGTGCCGTTACCCGGGCACTCAAAGATCACAGCGCTCTCGGCGTCATTCACATTGCAGGATTCAAATTCGCCGGCATTTCTGTGGAAAAGCCGCTGCACACCTACGAACAGAACGTGATTGCCACGATGTCGTTATTGGAAGCGATGGACGCCACCGGCGTTGGGCACGTCGTGTTCTCGTCATCGTCTTCGGTTTATGGAAATGCTGCCTCTGGTTTGGTCACTGAGGACAACCCGTTCAACCCGACCTCGCCCTACGGCGAATCCAAAGTAATTGGTGAATGGTTACTGAGGAATCAGGGTGTTGCTCGCGGGCTCAACCACACGAGTCTGCGGTACTTCAACGTGGTCGGTTCAGGCCACAAAGAGCTTCCCGATGTGAGCCCCTACAACCTGTTCTCGATGGTCTTTGCGGGCCTAGAGCGGAATGAAGTGCCGGTCATCTTCGGTGACGATTACGGAACTCCGGATGGCACGTGTGTGCGGGACTACATTCACGTCAGCGATTTGGCGGCCGCTCACGTTGCTGCCGCCACGCGTATGGCCGAAGGCCGCTCAATTGAGCCCGCCTATAACTTGGGTAGCGGTGATGGCACATCGGTGGCTGAGATGATGTCGGCGATTGCCCGCGTGACGGGGAATGATTTCACTCCCGAGGTTGGCCCCAGGCGTGCTGGTGACCCGGCTCGCGTTGTGGCCTCCGGTGACCTAGCGGCGAGAGATCTTGGTTGGGCCATGACCTACAGCCTGGACGAGATGATTTCCTCGGCTCTGGAAGCGCGAGCCTCCCTCTAACCTGCGCCGGGTGCCAAGCCTCGCTAGGCTAATTGCGTCTGGACGATTCTTGTGAAGGAGCCTCAATGCCGTTAGCAAAGTCCACCATCCTGGTGACTGGGGGGACCGGCTCCTTTGGCCACGCTTTCGTGCCCATGGCACTCAAAAAGTTCAATCCTGAGCGGATCATCATCTATTCCCGCGATGAGATGAAGCAGTGGGAGATGGCGAAGCTTTTTGAGGGCGATAAGCGGGTCCGTTTTTTCATCGGGGACGTCCGTGACCGTGATCGTCTCTATAGAGCGGTTGACGGTGTCGACCACGTCGTTCATGCCGCAGCAACCAAGATTGTCCCGACCGCCGAATACAACCCTTTTGAGGCCGTCAAGACCAACATTCTGGGGGCGATGAACTTGATTGACGCCTGCATTGACAAGGGTGTCTCCAAGGTAGTGGCCCTTTCCACCGACAAAGCAAGCAGCCCGATTAATCTCTATGGGGCGACGAAGCTCGCCTCTGACAAGCTTTTTGTGGCTGGCAACCATTACGCAGGCTCCAAGAAAACCCGTTTCTCTGTCGTGCGCTACGGAAACGTGATGGGGTCCAGGGGTTCCGTGTTGCCCTTCTTCTGGGATGCTGCTTCCAAGAATGAACCACTGCCGATTACTGATGAGCGCATGACCCGTTTCATGATCACCTTGGAACAGGGCGTTGAGCTCGTGTGGACAGTGTTTGACGATATGGCCGGTGGCGAAATCTATGTGCGCAAGATTCCGTCGATGAACATTGTTGATATCGCCTCCGCTGTTGCGCCCGGAAAGCCGACCCAGGTGGTGGGCATTCGACCCGGGGAGAAGTTGCACGAGCAGATGATTGGCCCTGAAGACTCTCTGACGACCTACGAGTACAAGGACTACTACAAAATCTTGCCCACTATCAACACGTGGGATCGCGTCACCGACCTTGCTAAGGGCGGCACTCCTGTCCCGGAAGGCTTTACTTACAACAGCGATTCGAACACTGAGTGGATGTCAATCCCCGAGCTCCAGTCGTGGATTGACAAGAACCTTGCTGCTCCATCGTCACATTCAGCGCCGCCCGCCAAGGCTTAGGGGCTAGTGGTGGGACAGGTTGTTGCGGTAGTACCTGCACGAGGGGGCAGTACCCGTATTCCTGGTAAAAACATTCTGTCTTTCAACGGCAAGCCCATAATTACCTGGCCTCTGTCGGCAGCGACCAGAGCAGGGCTCTTCGAGCGAGTCGTGGTGTCGACCGATGATGAAGAGATTGCGGCCATCGCCCGCGAAGCCGGCGCTGAAGTGCCCTTCATGCGGCCAGCCAATCTCGCTGACCAGCACGCCGGCACAGCGCCGGTGATCCGCCACGCGATCGCCGAGTTGGGTTTTGCCGATGCTGACATTGTTGTGTGTCTGTACCCGACGGCGGCGATTACCCCACAGATTCTCACTGATGCCCTGAGCCAGGCTGGGGCCTCGCCCCGGTCTTTCCTCATTTCGGTGGGACGCCATCGCTCACCCCTCGAGCGCTCTCTCAAAGCTGGGCCCAATGACACGATGGCGGTGGCGCACCCAGAACACCTGTTGTCTCGAACCCAAGACCTGCCGGTCAGATACTTTGACGCCGGAAAGTTCTACATCGCCCCAGCTTCGCTCTGGAAGTCGCAGGAGACGATGATGTCGGAGCCGTTTACCCCGTATTTTTTGCCGGAGTGGGCGACGGTAGACATAGATGAGCCAGGAGATTGGCCACTGGCAGAGGCGCTCCACAAAGCTTTTGTTCTGGACGCCTCGCGGTGAAAGCGCTTGTTCTTGGTTCGTCAGGCTTTCTAGGGTCGTATTTGGGCTTTGCCCTTCCGAAGCTTGGGTGGCAGACAGCCGGCCTCTCGCGTGATGGGGCTGAGTTCTTTCCGGGCAACCGGCAGGTGGACTCCGCTGACGAGATTGGGGCCCTCCTGCAGAGCGGGGGCCACGACGTGGTGATCAACGCGATCGCTATGGCATCCCACGAGCGGTGTGAGAACGAACCCGCTGAGGCTCTGCACGTGAACGGGACACTCCCAGGCCGATGGGCGGCTGCCTGCGCTAGCGCGGGCATGCGATTCGTCCACGTTTCCACCGATGCGGTTTTTGACGGTGAATCCACTACCCCCTACGAGGAGGCTGACTCGCCGAACCCGATGGGGGCTTATGGAAGCTCCAAGCTGGCAGGCGAAGGGGCTGTCAGCACAGCGAATCCCGAGGCGTTGATTCTGAGAACAAATTTCTACGGGTGGTCAGCCTCTGGTGGCACAGGAATTCTTGATTTCTTTGTCAATGCCTTTGGCCAGGGCACCGCCATTACCGGTTTCACCGACTATCGCGTCTCCAGCCTCTATATGGGTGACCTTGTTGATGCGATGGTTGGCGCCGTGACCAGCCATGCCCGCGGCGTTTATCACGCAGTGGCCTCTGATGCGGCGTCCAAACACGACTTCGGGCTCGCGGTGGCCACAGAGTTCGGCCTGGAGTCTTCGTCAATGAAGCCGGGGACCGTTGCGGATGCCACAGCATTGTCTCCAAGGGGGCGCAATTTGACGCTCTCGACCTCGAAACTCGAGGGCGTTCTTGGCAGGCCGATGCCCACGAGTTTCTCTGGGTTAGCCCGCGCCAGAGCTGAGAGAAGTGCTCTCATGGATTACTTTGGGCAGAGCGCACTCTAAAGGGAGCATGGAATGAAAATCAACGGTCGGGATGTCGGCGCCAGTGCGCCGACATATTTCATCGCCGACGTGGCCGCCAACCACGATGGCAGCCTTGAGCGCGCACTCGAGTTGATGACGCTGGCGAAGGCAGCTGGTGCGGATGCGGCCAAGTTTCAGCATTTCCGTGCCGACCACATCGTCAGCGACAAGGGTTTTCGAGAGCTGGGTGGGCAGCAGTCCCACCAGGCAACCTGGTCAAAAAGTGTCTATGAGGTTTATCAAGACGCTTCGTTGCCGTGGGACTGGACGAAACCGCTTGCTGATCATGCAGCATCAATCGGGATTGATTTCTTCACAAGCCCCTACGACATTGAGGCCATTGACTTTGTGGATGCCTTTGTCCCCGCCTACAAGATTGGCTCAGGAGACATCACCTGGTTGGAAGCCATCGATCACATGGCGTCCAAAGGAAAGCCCATGATCTTGGCTACCGGGGCGGCGACCATCGATGAAGTTCGCCGCGCGGTTGCCACCATCAAGGCTCACAGGGTTCCCTATTCGGTCATGCAGTGCAACACCAACTACACGGGGGTCGCTGAGAACCTTCATCACATTCACCTGAACGTCCTCAACACCTACCGTGCTGAATTCCCCGATGCCATCCTCGGCCTCTCCGACCACACTCATGGCAACGTCACTGTGTTGGGGGCTGTGGCAATGGGCGCTCGTGTGATTGAGAAGCATTTCACTGACGATGTTCATCGTGAAGGGCCAGACCACCACTTCTCCATGACGCCGGAGACCTGGAAAGACATGGTCGATCGCACCAGGGAGCTTGAGGCTGCTCTTGGCAGCGCCGAGAAAGTGGTTGCTGAGAATGAGAAAGAAACAGTGGTGATTCAGCGTCGCGGCCTGCGCTTCGCGCGGCCGCTCATTGCTGGCGCTGTGATTACTGCAGATGATCTTGTTGCTCTTCGTCCGGCGACCCCCGGGTGCATCACACCGGATCACGTCGACGAAGTCGTTGGCGCACGCCTGGTGGCCGACGTCGAGTTTCATGACGTGGTTACTTCTGTTCTTATCGCGAGGGCCTGAGTAGTCGTCATGCGCCTCGTATTCGTCACCGACCGGCAGGATGCTCACGCGGCTAGGTTCTCTGAGCTCTTCGCAGGTCTTGGTGCCGACTACGAGCACGTGCAGGTGCAGGGCGAAGGTTCTGCACTCACAGGTGAGCTAGCTGGCACAACCGTTACTGGTTGGGGCGACCTGAAAACTGCGCTTGCGGCCAGCCCGACCGTTGTGGTGTCTGGTCCCCTGGACACCGTGACTGGGAACCTAGTGGGTGGGGACTACCGCCATGCAGGTATTTCGTGGGCCACCGATGTCATGGTGACCGCTGCGCAATCGGTTGACCACGCTCGCGCGATCTCGACAACCCTCGACAGCCTCGACCTGGTGGTGCTCGATAACTACGCCACCGAAAATGCTGTCATTGCTTTGGGGGCGCTACCGGATCGTGTGTGTCGCATCCCGTGGGGGCCAGAAGGGATTGCTGTGACCCCGCTCGAGCGCTCGACGCTCGGTATTCCCGAGGATTCATTTGTCATCGTCTATCCGAGAAGCCTGGAGCCGCATTATCAACCAGAGGTCTTCCTGGATGCCGTTGAAGAGCTGGCCGCTAAGCGGCCTGGTGTTCGGGCGGTATTAGTGGAGGCTGGTTCACTGGTTGATTCTGTGAAACGTGATCTGACACGTCTGGGACTGTCAGATCACATCGTGTGGCTGCCACTGCGCTCACCGCAGGAATTCCAGGCCACCATCGCTATGGCTGACGCTGTGGTCGTCACCACGCGGACCGATGGCACGTCGGTCACCGTGATGGACGCCATGCATCACGGTGTTCCCGTGGTGACATCGCTGACCAATGGCAGCGCAGAGTGGATTCTCGATGGTGTTACGGGCTGGACATTCCCGGTCGGCAACGCGCACGCGCTCGGTGAGGCACTCGAATCCGTTGCCTCGATGAGCTTGGCCGATAGGGCGCTGATTACGGGCAATGCCAGGCGCCTGGTCGACCAGCGCGCCGGGTGGCCACAGTCAGCCGCCACTCTGGGCGCTGAAATCAAAAAACTTTTCACTTCCTAAACGACGTTAAGTTAAACCCTCGCCTGAGGGTTCCTTGCTCCAGGACTTGACGAAAGTGAATTACACCGGTGTAATTGGTCTGGCCACAAGTCTGAGGCCGGACGACAGCGGTTAGGAGCACCTCGTGAGCGAGTATCGGAACCAAGTACCCGGTAACTGGTTCGTTGACCCAGTAAGACTGGGGATACCTGGGATCAGACGCCCAGGCGATGATGAGGGTCAGCTCGCTTGGCAGGCTGATGCGCTGTGTGCTCAGACCGACCCAGAAGCTTTCTTCCCCGAAAAGGGCGGCTCAACCCGCGACGCCAAGAAGATTTGCACCCAGTGCGAAGTAAAAGCGGAGTGCCTCGAGTACGCGCTGGCCAACGATGAGCGTTTTGGTATCTGGGGTGGCCTTTCAGAGCGCGAGCGGCGTCGACTGCGCAGACGCGCCTAGAAGGCCGTCATGCGCGCAAGCGTCGACGCGGTCCTGGTTGTTCGCCGTGGTGGAGAGCAATTAGAAGCGAGCCTTCGGGGCCTACTCGCCCAGACCAGGCCGGCAGATCGTATCTGTGTGGTCGATCTTTCCGCTGATTCCACCCTGCGGGCCGAGGTCGACGCCGTGGCTGGTGCCAGACCCGTTGAGTATGTTGTTGTGCCCTTTGGCGCGACGTGGGCTGAGGCAGTCGCGGACGCTACCGCCCTCCTCTACCCGGGAGGCGTCATCCCCGAACAGGCGTGGTTCTGGTTGCTCCGCGATGACACCACACCGGGAAGCGCAGCACTGGAGCATCTCACGCTCAGCGTTGAGGGGGCGCCCCTTGTGCGTATTGCCGGCCCGAAGCAGCGTGTTGCAGATCGCCCCCTGATGATTCGTGAAATGGGCGAGACGATGACCCGCTTTGGCGAGCGCATCGCGATGGCCGAGCGGGAGCTCGACCAAGCCCAATACGACCGACTGAGCGATGTTTTGGCTGTCGGCGAAGCCGGCATGCTCGTTCACGCAGCGACCCTGGAGGCTCTGGAAGGCTTCGACCCGGCGCTGTCGCCACTCGATGGCGGCCTCGATCTGTGTGTCCGTGTGCGCCTTGCTGGCCACCGGGTCGTCGTGTTGCCCCACGCTGTCGTGGATGTGGGCTCGGGCCCAGCCGATTGGCACACAGGACGTAAGGTCTCTGCGGTTGGGCAGGCCTATTTTTCGAGGCGAGCATGGCTTTATCGGCGATTTGTCTATGCGCCCGCCTGGGCGTTATTCGCTCTGATTGGGTGGGCGCTGCCGTGGGCTATCGCCAGGAGTCTCTGGCACACAGTGGCGAAACACCCCGAGCGCAGCCTCTCTGAGGTAACGGCGGCTGTGTGGGCGCTCGGCAAAATCCCTGATGCGCTCCGAGCGCGGGGAGTTCTTGCGCGTTCCACCACCACTTCGTGGGATGTCGTGGACTCACTTCGGATGGCTCCGGGTGCTGTTCTCAAAAGGCGGTCAATCGCTGCTGAGTCCCGGTTGGCCGCCCAGGAAGAAAAAGCCCTTCAGGCCCCAAGACCGTCGTTCCTCCCAGCCTTCCCCTGGATCGTTGCCGCGCTCGCCGTGATCGCTGGCCTCACTCACGGGCGATGGTGGGGGAGCCCATTCTTAGTCGGCGGCGGTCTTTCACCGCTACCCGGTTCACTCGATGAGCTGTGGTCACAGGCGTGGTGGATCACCCCCACCACGGTCAGCCTGGACGCAGCCCCGATCCCGGCGGATCCCCTCAACTTCGTGCTGGCCCTCCTGGGATCCCTGACCTGGTGGTCACCGTCGCTAGCAGTGGTTGCTCTGTTCGTCGCGGCAATCCCGATTGCTGGCGCTATTGCGTGGTGGGCTGCAGCCCAGTTCCTCTCCAAAGCCTGGGCCACCAGTGTGGTGGCAGCACTGTGGGCGCTGAGTCCCACCCTCCTTGTGTCCCTCTCCGAGGGCCGCATTGGGGCCGTCATCGCCCACATCACACTGCCCTGGCTGGTCGCCTCTCTGGTGAGCGCGCACGAGTCCTGGCAACGTGTGGGGCAAGCCTCGCTCGCCACCCTTGTTGTTCTGGCCTCAGCACCCGTACTGTGGCCAGCGGTTGTGCTCGGCTACGTGGTAGTCGGCATTGCCAGGATTTGGTCCCACGGCCCCCGAATGTTTATTGGCGTCCTCCCGCTGGGTCTCGCACCTGCCCTAGTGATGGGCTTCCCACGCTTTAGCGCGTGGTGGCAGAGCGTTGATGGCAGGTGGTGGGACAACTGGGGTGTCCTCCTTGCTGATCCCGGTAAGGCCCACCCCTATGAGCCAGCAGCCTGGTGGGAAATGGTCGCGGGGTGGCCGACGTCCCTGGTTGCTTCCCTCGCAGGCCTTGCGATTCCTTCGTGGGTAGTCCTTGTCTGTGCAGCGCCGCTCATTGTCGCTGCCGTTCTTTCCCTTGCCCTGGGTAGAGCGCTGGCTGGGGCAACCTTTGCGGGGCTTGTCGTCCTGGGCTTGCTGACCGCTAGCGCGTCCACCGCTCTATTTTCTGGTTACGAAGGGTTTGAGCCGGTGATGGTGTGGGCCGGCAGCGGAGTCTCTCTGCTCTACTGGGGCCTTGTCTTAGGCGCAGGCGCCACACTCGATCACGTTGACTTCGAAGATGCACTGGGCAATGCGCTCTCCGGCGTTGGCCCCTGGCTTGCTCGCCTGGGCACCATCGCACTCGCTGTGACGACAGCGTTGCAGGTGGCGCCGTTCGCGATGTCCACGTGGGCGGGGTCAACTCCTGTTGCGCCAAGTTCTACAGGCCGCACCCTTCCTGCCTTTGTTGCCGCCGAGGCGGCGACAAACACAGCGATCGGGACTCTCGTGATCACCGAGGTTGATGGTGCCTACAAGGTGGCAATCGAGCGAGGAGCTGGGAGCACACTGACCTCTGGCTCAAGTCTCCTCAGGGCGCGCGGGGCTGAGGTCACTCCGCGCGATGAGGATCTTGCCCGTCTTGTGGGAGCACTGGTCCGGCCCAGCGCCGCTGATCCGGCTGAGCTCCTCCAGGCGTATGGGATTCGCTTCGTGCTTCTCGAGGCACCGAGTGACAGTGCGGCAGCGCTCACGCTTGCCCAACGCCCGGAACTCGTGGGCGCTAGTTCTGCTGACACACACCAGCTATGGCAGGTCCCGGGGGTGACCGTGGCACCGTCCAGGACGCCCTCCGAGGCGCCAGGGGCTCCCGGGCTTCTCTGGCTCCTCATCGCCGTCGCTGGCATTTTCGCTCTGCCGACCGAGCGACGGGCCAAAGCGAGCACCCGGGTGCGAGATGATGCGCTGCCCTCGCTCGGGGAGGAAACTTCCGATGACGCTTGATCACGCTCCCGCCCACGGACCCAGAAACCTCGCTGCTCGCACGGTCGTCGCCGTTGTCGCCACGCTGGCGCTTGTTATTGCTGTGGCGGTGGCAGCGCTGGGACTACCGAGCGGGTTGGTGAGGGCTTTGCAGGGCCCAATTCCCGGTCTGGCAGCGCTCGAAGTGCTCCCATTGGAGCCTGATCGAGTTCTGGTCTGTATGGGACCTGCCATCGCCTTTAGTGGGCAAGATTCCTCCCCTGTGGGCTATGGCGAGCCGACCGATGTGGTGGCCGGGTCCGCCGTGGAGACCTCCCGAATCGCGCAGACAGATCTCGAGGACGCCTTCTCTCTGGAAAACGCGGTTGTGCCCACACCGCCAACAATCCTGGCTCAGCCCGCCGAGGCAGGGTTACTGGCCGGGGCCAGCTATCAGCAGCTGGACAATCTGAATGTCCGGGGGCTCGCGCTCCAGGAATGCCAGGAACCCAGAGCCGAAACCTGGTTGGTGGGCGGTGACACCACCACTGGTCGCCAGGGAGTGCTCAGCCTCTCTAACCCCGGTGGCGTTGCCGCCACTGTGAATGTTGAAGTGTGGGGCCAGAGCGGGCCGATTTCGTCCCCGTTGGGCCAGGGAATCCTCGTTCAGCCGGGTGCACAACGGGTCATCACTCTTGCTGGTTTTGCGCCAAACGAGGCGCGCCCTGTTCTTCGTATTACGAGCGCAGGCACGGGAATTGTTGCAGCACTTCACACGTCGATCGTGCGGGGACTTGACGCTGATGGGTTGTCGGTCATCACGGGCCAAGCGCCTCCCAGTGAGATGCGAGTGGTCCCTGGCCTCTATGGCCCACCATCAGAAATCATTGGCCCGATTAGGGGCAAAGAGGGGTTCGCCGATGTTGGCGGGGCCCTTCGAGTCCTCTCACCCGATGGCCCCGCGTCGGTGACCGTCACGGTGGTTCGCCCGGGGCAAAGCGACATCACCGCCAGGCTGGAGCTAGAGGCTGGCCAGGTGGGCGATCTTTCCTTGGATGAACTGGGCTCTGGCGACTACGGTCTCGTTTTGGAATCGAGCGCGCCGATTGTTGCGGGGGTCAGAAACAGTGTGGGAACCGATGTTCGTACTGACACGAGCTGGGTGGGCAGTTCCTATGCCATCGAAGGCGACACATCGATCGCCGTGCCCGCCGTTGGTGAAATTCGCTTGAGCGTGATTAACCCCGGTGGCACGGAGGTGCAGATTTCCCTCGATGGCCGCCCATCGGGTGTCCCTCCCGGGGGGATGCTTGCCCGGCCTCTGGGCGGGGGAACCTTTAGCTTCTCCTCCGATGGCCCTGTCTATGCGGTCGTGTCATTCCGTGGCGAAAGCGTGCTCGGAAACCTGCAGGTTCTGCCCGCGCCCAGGCCACAAGACCCCGTGGTGATGACTATTCGTTAGTGCGGGTGAAACCGCTCCGGTGCTAACTGCCAAGGGTCAGTCCCCAACAGTTCCGCGACCGCAGAAAAAACGAAGCTCTCAATAAGCACGCGCCGATGCCAGGCGTCATTTCTGTGGAGGCGGCTGAGGCGTTCGATCGGCACCCGGTAGAGCCAAATAGTGCGCCTGTCGCGAAAGATTGTCCAGCGGGGGAGTGAGGTGCTGGCGATTCCCACATGAGGCATGGAGTGGACCTCAATGCGCACGGTGGCCAAGTCATCAGGCCACTGGGTCTTTAGATAATCGAGCGTGGCACCGACGATGTGGGTGAATTCGTCACCCCGACGAAGCCGGGCCCCAGCAATAGGCCCGAGCGCCGCGTTGGAGGGTGCCTTGTGCCGATTCACGCGGTGCATGCCCATGTCGCAAGCGTAATGCTCCAAGGGCGGTCGTAGTCTGGTTGGGCTATGCCCTACCGCCCACCAGTCCCCAGATTGTGCTCAAAGACCTCCTGCTCCAGCGACGCTACTGCGACCCTGACTTACGTCTACGCCGACTCTCAGGCGGTGGTGGGGCCCTTGGCGCAGCAGAGGGAACCCCACAGTTATGACCTGTGTGGCGATCACTCGGAGCGCCTGTCTGTTCCAGTCGGCTGGCACATTGTTCGCTATCGCGCTTATCCAGAAGCGATGTAGCGGGCTCTAGGCTGGTGGCATGGCGCCCTCTGTATTGCGTGACATTGTCAAGTCCTATGACGTTCGCGGTTTAGTTTCCTCGCAGCTCACTCCGGCCGTTGCCGAGGCGCTCGGCGCTGCCTTTGTCGATGTGATCGTTGGTGCTGGCGAAACTTTGGCGCTTGGTCATGACATGCGCGACTCTTCTCCGGTGTTGGCCGACGCCTTTATCGAAGGTGCACTCGCTCGGGGTGCCCATGTGCGCAACATTGGCTTGTGCTCGACCGACATGGTCTATTTCGCCTCTGGATCCTGGGATATGCCAGCGGTGATGTTTACCGCGAGTCACAATCCGGCCAGTTACAACGGAATTAAGTTCTCTAGGCGCTTGGCGCAGGGCATCAGTATCGACACCGGGCTTGCCGAGATCCGAGACCGTGCCGAGGCTTGTGAAGCGGGATCGGCTGAGCCCTTCACCGGTGCGCCGGGAACCCTCACCCAGCACAGCGTCCTCGCCGACTACGCCAGTTATGTGCGCTCGCTAGTCCCCCTTGAAAATTCCAGGCCATTGCGCGTCGTCGTCGACGCTGCCAATGGAATGGCTGGACTCAGTGTTCCGGCCGTCCTCGGCGAGAGTGGGGGTTTCCAGGCTCTACCTTTCGAGGTCATCCCGATGTATTTCGAGTTGGATGGCACCTTCCCGAACCACGAGGCTAACCCTCTTGACCCAGCCAACCTGGTCGATCTTCAGGCGGCTGTCACTCAACACGGCGCGGATGTGGGCCTGGCGTTCGATGGCGACGCAGATCGCTGTTTTGTGATCGATGAAAGAGGGGAACCTGTGACGCCGAGCGCAGTTGCAGCCCTCGTCGCGAAGCGCGAGATTCTGCGGGTGCGTGCCACCGGCGAGAAGGCCCCTATCAAGGTCATCCACAACCTGATTTGCTCACGAACCGTCAGCGAAGTCATTCACGAGAATGGCGCCCTGCCCGTGCGCACACAGGTTGGACATTCGTTCATTAAAGACACCATGCGAGACAGTGGGGCAATCTTCGGCGGTGAGCACTCCGCTCACTACTACTTCCGTGATTTCTGGGGGGCGGACAACGGAATGCTCGCGGCGCTCCACGTGCTGGCTGAACTAGGCCTCAGCGATGCACCACTCTCCTCAGTCGCTGCCGAATTCTCCAGGTATTACGAGAGCGGAGAAATCAATTCGGTGGTCTCTGATCAGGGAGTGGTCATCGAGGGCATCCAGGCGCACTTCTCAACTGCCCACTACCCAGCAGCGCAGGCTGATCGTCTGGATGGGCTCAGCATCTGGCAAGACGATGTCGAGGGATTCTGGTCGGTCAATGTGCGGGCATCCAACACCGAACCGCTGTTGAGGCTCAACGTCGAGGCATCGACCGAGGCGCGCATGGTGCAGGTCCGGGACACTGTCCTGAGCTTGATCAGGGGCTAGCCCAACTCACGCGTTATTCCCGGCTGGCTTTCAGGCAAAACCCTGTCAGAATAGAGCAATGCTTACAGCCACCCCACTCCAATACCGCGTTGCCGATTTGTCTCTTGCCCAGGCCGGTCGCCACCAACTTCGCCTTGCTGAGCACGAGATGCCCGGTTTGATGGCACTTCGTGAAGAATTTGGCCCCCACCAACCGCTGAAGGGCGCTCGCATCGCGGGTTCACTTCACATGACCGTGCAGACCGCTGTGCTCATTGAGACGTTGGTGGCACTCGGCGCTGAGGTTCGTTGGGCAAGTTGCAACATCTTCTCCACGCAGGACGAGGCGGCTGCAGCTGTTGTTGTTGGGCATGGAACCCCCGAGGACCCTGCTGGAACCCCTGTCTTTGCCTGGAAAGGCGAAACCCTCGAAGAGTACTGGTGGTGCACCGAGCAGATCTTCGACTGGAGTGCCAATGGTGCCTCTGGCCCCAACATGATTCTTGATGATGGTGGAGACGCCACCATGCTCGTCCACAAGGGTGTTGAGTTCGAAAAAGCTGGCGTTGTGCCACAGCCCACGGCCGAGGATTCCGCCGAATGGAAGGTTGTCCTCGACGTTCTGCGTCGCAGCCTCCAGG
>JBIIFP010000055.1:0-7834 GCA_044237205.1 Pontimonas sp.
TCGTTCGACGGGGCGTCGAAGATGTCATCACTGGAGCGCGGATTGCCCGCGTCTCTGTTCTGGATTCTCGCTCTCTGAAGCGTCACCCAGGCCCGGTCGAAGACTTTGTGGCCAGGCTCACCGGAGCCGTGGTCACCGCTGCCGTGCGCAGAGGCAAATTCTTGTGGTTCCCCCTGAAGGGAACCCACACCGCTGTGGTGTGCCACTTGGGCATGAGCGGCCAGGTTCTCCTAGGCGATACGGAATCAGACTTTGGGTCGCACCTCAGGGTCCTCATTGAGTTGACCACCCGTGGGGGAGAGGACCTCCGGGTGGGGTTTGTCGACCAGCGAATATTTGGCTCGTTAGCGATTGATGAGTTGGTTCACACCAGTGATGGTCACCCTGGGGGCTTCGGCAGTGAGGAGCCGCTTGTGCCGCTCAGTGTGGCTCACATTGCGAGGGATCCGCTGGACCCGAACTTTGACGAGGGGGTATGGAGCAAGCGATTGCGCTCCAAGCACACCGACATCAAGCGCGCTCTGCTGGATCAGAACCTGATCAGTGGAATCGGGAACATCTATGCGGATGAGGCCCTGTGGGCGACAAAGCGCCACTACCTCCACCCCACCCACAGGATGAGTGCGGCGGACACCCGCCTACTGCTCCAGGAAGTGCGGGCCGTTCTGCGCAAGGCACTGGCGGAAGGTGGGACAAGTTTTGACCAGCAGTATGTGAACGTGAATGGACAGAGTGGCTATTTCGCTCACTCACTGGAGGCATACGGGCGAGATGGCCAACCGTGTTCCCGGTGTGGGGCAACCATCCACCGGGAACCCTTTATGAATCGTTCCTCGCACCGTTGTCCCCGGTGTCAGAGGGTGCCTCGCACCCGGTAAGTTTGACCAGAGCAAATACGTGGCGTCAACGTCGGTGAGCAAGCGAAGCGGAGTATCTGGTGCATCTGAAGTCCCTGACCCTCAAGGGATTTAAGTCTTTCGCCCAACCGACCACGTTCGCGTTTGAGCCAGGCGTAACCTGTGTCGTTGGCCCCAATGGATCGGGTAAGTCCAACGTTGTCGATGCGCTCGCGTGGGTCATGGGGGAGCAGGGCGCTAAAACCCTCCGCGGTGGCTCCATGGAAGACGTTATTTTTGCCGGCACCACCTCCAAGGCGCCGCTCGGTCGCGCCGAGGTGTTGCTGACGATCGACAACTCTGATGGCGCGCTGCCCATTGAATACGGCGAGGTCACCATCTCCCGCACGCTCTTTAGAAACGGTGGCAGCGAATACGCCATCAATAAAGAGCCCTGCCGTCTCCTCGATGTTCAAGAACTGCTGAGCGATAGTGGTCTCGGCCGGGAAATGCACGTCATCGTGGGCCAGGGGCAACTTGATCAGGTGCTCCATGCAAGCCCCGAAGATCGCCGTCGCTTCATCGAAGAGGCAGCTGGAATTCTCAAGCACCGCAGGCGCAAAGAAAAGACCCAACGCAAGCTCGAATCCATGCAGGCGAACCTGACCAGACTCAACGACCTTGCCGGAGAAATTCGTCGGCAACTGACACCGCTTGGTCGTCAGGCAGAGATTGCCCGCGAAGCCCAAACAATTCAGGCCGTAGTTCGCGACGCTCAGGCGCGTGTGTTTGCCGATGATGTGGTGAGCCTGGGGACCGCGCTCGGTAACTTCCAGAGCAGTGAGAACGAGCGGGCCGCGGAACGTGCAACTCTCGCAGATCAGCTCGAGGGCGTGCGCAGGCGCATCCAGGAGCTGGAGTCGACCGCCCTTGATAGCGGCTTAGATACAGCCAGGTCGCAGGACTTTGCGGCCCGGGCTGTGTTGGATCGCCTGAAGGCGTTGGAATCGATCGCCCGCGAGCGCTCTGGCACCTGGGATGAGGAGGAGGCTTCCGCCCCTGCTCCCACCACGGTCACCCCCGCAGATATTGATGTGGCTGAAGCTTTGGGCCACGAAGCCCTCGAGGTCGTCACCAAGCACGAAGCTGTGGTCGGTGAAGTCTCGGCAGCAGTCCTGACGCTGAAGGCGTCACTTGCTGCGGTCGATCAAGAAATCGCCTCCATGGTCGGCGAACTCGCCGAGTATGACAACGCCCTCCGCGAGCGGGAGTCGGCCGTTGAGGTCGCGCAGTCCCGCGTTGCCGGTTCGCAAGCGCAGTGGGACCGCCAAATCGCTGCCCTCGAGCAGGCCAGAGCACGCGCCTTGCACGCGGAAGAGTCCTTGCGGGCCTTGCAGGGAACGGACACGGTTGCTCCCGATGCGCTTACCGAAGCCTATGAAAAGGCGCTCGGTGAAGCTGAGGAACGCCTAGGGCTTGCCGATGCGACCGAGGCCGAGACCAGAAATCTCCTTCACCAGCAAGAGCGCGAGCGCGAAGCGCTAGCAGCGAAGGTTTCAGCCCTGACCCTTGCCCTTCGCACCGACGGCGCTGACCCCGATATCGCCGGTGCTGCGGGTGTCACCGGGAGCGTGGCGGACACGCTGCGCGTGGATGCTGGATATGAAACCGCGATTGCTCGTGCTCTGGGATCCCTCGCCGACGCTGTTTTGGTGAGCGAGCGCCAGAGCGCGCTGCGCCTGGTGGACCAGCGCTCAGGTTCAGATAAGGGCCGAGTTGAGCTCGTCATTGCCGATGACGAAGAGACCATCGGTGATGAGATTGCAGGTCTTTCCCGGGCCAGCGATGTGGTGCGGGGCCCCTCTGGAGTGCTGGCGTTGCTTGCCAAGACCTATATCGCTACTGACCTCGCCGCTCTCAAGAAAGTCTGGGGAACCAAGGGCGCACTCCCCAGAGGAGTGACAATTGTCACCCTTGCCGGAGATGTCTTTAGCGATGGCGTCGTTCGCACCGGTAGTGGTGAATCACGCAGCCGTTTGGAACTAGCCGCCGAGCGCGATACTGCCGATACTGCTCTGACTACTCTCTCCACCACCCTCGAGCGCACTCGCTTTGACGCAGAGCAGGCCAGCCAGGCAAAGGCCCTACGTGCCGAGGAAGTTAAGACAGCTCTTGCCGATGTGCGCCAGGCTGATGCCAAGCGCGCTGAGTTTGGTCAACAGCTCTCCCGAGGGCGTGCAGCGCTCGAGGCTGCCGAAGCTGAAGTCGCTCGACTCGTCACTGCCGCCACGGAAGCAGAGGACCAGGTCCGCGTTGCTGGCGAGGCACTGGTGTCGACGCAAGAGCAGCGCACTGCTGTCCATGCCACGCCGAGGCCCTCCGTTGACGAATCAGCGCGCAGTGCGCTTCTTGTCTCCCTAGAGAGCGCCACGGCCGGAGAGCTAGAAGCACGCATCGCCCTTGAGGCTTCCAGAGAGCGCGCCCGCAGTGCCCAGGATGTTGTGGCCAGTTTGCGTGGGCGCCTGGCTGATGAGGAAGCAGCTGCCAAGCGTGAGCTCGCTAAACACCAAGAGCGCCTGGAGCGCGCTGCGCGCGCAGCGTCCGTTCTGGCGCTCTTGCCGGGCGTTATGGCCCAGGCTCTGCAGGCCGCTGAGGAGTCCTCCCAAGCGCTTGTTGCGGCAGAAGCCAAGCGTCACTCCATGCAAGGCGAGCTGACCCAGTTGCGAACCCAAGAGACCACCCTGCGAGAGCGCTTGGGGTCCATTACGGATTCGGTGCACTCGATTGAGATGCAGATTTATGAAAAGAAGCTGCAGCGAACAACCCTGCTGGAGCGAGTCCGGGAAGAGTTGGGTCTCACCGAGGAGACACTTCTCGAGAACTACGCACCACACCTCCCCGTCCCTCCAGACACTGAGGATGGCGGTGAACCACAGCCCTTTGATCGCACCGAGCAAGAGGCAAGGCTCCAGAAGGCCAGGCGCAAGCTGGATCAGCTGGGACGGGTTAACCCACTAGCACTCGAGGAGTTCCAAGCCCTCGAAACCCGACACACGTTCTTGACCGAGCAGCTCGCTGACTTGAAGAAGACCCGCGCGGATCTTGAGGCCATCATGGCTGAGCTTGATGACACCATGCAGACGATTTTTGCTGAGGCGTTCGCTGACACCCAGAGGGCCTTCGATGAAGTGTTCCCCATTTTGTTCCCGGGCGGGCAGGGGTCCTTGACCCTCACGCAACCCGATGACCCTTTGCTCACCGGTATTGAGGTCAGCGTCCGTCCCGCCGGCAAAAAGATCGAGCGGTTGTCGCTGCTCTCCGGTGGTGAGCGGTCACTGGCCGCTGTTGCACTGTTGATAGCAATCTTCAAGGCCCGGCCGAGTCCCTTCTATATCCTCGACGAGGTCGAGGCCGCGCTCGATGACGCCAACCTCGGCCGCCTGCTGAGTGTCATTGAGTCACTGCGTCAAGATTCACAACTGATCGTCATTACCCATCAAAAGCGCACCATGGAGATTGCTGATGCGCTCTATGGGGTCTCGATGCGCAAGGACGGGGTCAGCGCTGTTGTGGGCCAGCGCATCAAGGACTCCGAGGCGGTTGCGTCCTAGTTTTTTGATGGTTCGTGGCGGGAGTAGTGTGTGATTGTGGTGAGAAAACAGCAGGCTGGATGGGCGCTGATTGCGGTTGCCGGAGTGATCAGCACGGGCATCGTCGCCACGGAAATCCTGAGCCTTGTTGATCAGGCCGAGGCGGAGTCCTCGGAAACCTTGCCCGTGGTTGGTTTTGTCCCCTCCGACAACGACTGAATTCCACCGGCCCTAGCTAGGCTTGCCCCATGGCATGGGGTAAAGGCTCGTGGTCGCTGCGCAACATCTTTGGCGGCGGCGCCAAAACCACTCCTCCCGCCACCGCATCCCCCACCACTAAACCCCGCGCCACCAAACGCGCCGCTACCGAGGACGCTCGGATTGACGAGAACACCTGGCAGACCCTGGAAGACACCCTGATTGGTGCCGATTTCGGTCTGGACCTGTCTGAGGAGCTCGTGGCTAAAGTCCGGGGCGAGGTTGAGCGCATTGGCACGACCAAAGCCGATGATGTCATCAACATTCTGCGTGACACCGTAGAAGAGAAGCTCGCGCGCTATGACCCGACGCTGCGACTGACCGAGCGTCCAGCCGTGGTGCTGGTGGTCGGTGTCAACGGAGTCGGCAAGACCACCACGATTGGAAAGTTTGCCAAGTTCCTCGCTGGCGCGGGGCGCTCCGTTGTCATTGCCGCTGCGGACACTTTCCGAGCCGCAGCGGTGGAGCAGTTGAGCACTTGGGCAGATCGCGCCGGAGTGGCCATTGTTAAGCCCGAGCGCGAGGGCCAAGATCCAGCCTCTGTGGCTTACCAGGCTGTGGAGCGGGCGATTGCGGAGGGTATTGAGATTGTCGTGATTGATACTGCCGGCCGCCTCCACACGAAAGCCGGGTTGATGGATGAGCTTGGCAAAATTCGCCGGGTTATCGAGAAAGTAGCGCCGGTCTCGGAAGTACTGTTGGTGCTCGATGCGACTACTGGCCAAAACGGTGTGGTCCAGGCCGAAGCGTTCCTGGAGCACGCCGGCGTCACCGGCTTGGTTCTCACAAAACTCGATGGCAGCGCTAAGGCGGGCTTTGTGATGCGAGTTCAAGAGCTCACCGGTTTGCCGATCAAACTTCTGGGTCAGGGCGAATCAGTAGGCGATATGACCGGTTTCTCTGCGGCTCAGTTCGCTAAAGCCCTGACTAGCTAGAGCTCCGCTCGGTATCTCGAGGCCAGCTCGCGGTATGTCGCGGCGTTGGCGGTGATGTGCTCTCGCTCCTCTGGGGTGGTCTCTCGTCTAATTTTTCCGGGCACCCCGGCAACGAGGCTGTTCGGGGGAATGACCGTTCCCTCAAGGACCACGGTCCCCGCGGCAATGAGTGATCCCTCGCCAATAACGGCGCCGTTGAGCACTGTGGCATTCATTCCAATGAGACATCGGTCACCGAGGGTTGCGCCGTGGACGATCGCGCCGTGGCCAATGCTCACATCCCGCCCCACGACTGCTGGAAAACCTGGGTCGCCGTGAATCACGGCGTTGTCTTGGATGTTGGATCCCTCCCCCAGCACGATTGCTGATCGATCGGCGCGCAGTACTGCGCCAAACATCACCACGGCTTTGGCGTGGATGCTCACCTCACCGACGAGCGTTGCGTTTGGCGCAATGAAGGCGTCATCGGCAACGAAGGGGTGGTGTGAATCGAAGCGAAAGATAGGCATGTGCCAAGCCTAGAAGGTCCCAGCCCTATCTCAGTACCCCGTCTTTCTCGAGTAGTCTTGTGCCCCATGGTGGCCTTTAGTTCCCTCTCCGAGAGGTTGATCGAGACCTTCAAGTCTCTTCGCCAAAAAGGCAAGCTTTCTCCGGCAGATGTTGATGGAACGGTGCGCGATATCAGGCGTGCACTCCTGGAATCTGATGTCGCGCTCGAGGTGGTGAAGTCCTTCACCCAAAAAGTGCGCGAGCGCGCTCTTTCCGACGATGTGAACAAGGCGCTCAATCCTGCCCAGCAGGTGGTCTCCATTGTCAATGAAGAGCTCGTGGCAATTCTTGGTGGTGAGACCCGCTCTCTGAGCTTCGCGAAGAAGCCTCCGACGGTCATCATGTTGGCGGGTTTGCAGGGCTCCGGTAAGACGACACTGGCCGGAAAGCTGTCCAAATGGCTGCGCGCCGAGGGTCACACACCGGTCTTGGTGGCCTGCGACCTGCAACGCCCCGGTGCTGTGAAGCAATTGGGCGTGATGGCCGAACAAGCCGGAGTGGCGTTTTTTGCCCCCGAACAAGGCGATGGCGTCGGCGACCCTGTCGCCGTGGCCAAGGCCGGCGTTGCCTATGCCAGAGATAAAAACCACGATGTCGTGATTATCGACACCGCCGGTCGCCTCGGTGTTGATGCAGAGATGATGGACCAGGCTGCCAAGATTCGAAGGGTCACCTCACCGGATGAGGTGCTTTTCGTCATTGACTCAATGATCGGTCAAGACGCTGTGAACACCGCTGAGGCGTTCTCCCAGGGCGTTGATTTCACCGGTGTTGTGCTCACCAAACTCGATGGTGACGCTAAGGGTGGTGCGGCACTGAGTGTCACCGGTGTGACCGGTCGGCCCATTTTGTTTGCCTCCACGGGGGAAAAACTCGATGATTTCGAGGTTTTCCACCCTGACCGTATGGCTAGCCGAATCCTTGACCTGGGTGACATCCTCTCGCTCATTGAAACGGCGCAAAAAGCCTTTGATCAAGAACAAACGCAAGAGCTCGAGGCAAAGTTTCTCTCCGAGACCTTCACCCTCGATGATTTCTTGGGACAGCTCCAGCAGATCAAAAAGATGGGCTCGCTGGGCTCCATGCTCGGAATGTTGCCAGGTGCCCGGGGCATGCAAGAGCAGATTGACAACATCGATGAGAAAGACCTTGGTCGCACAGAGGCGATCATCCAGTCGATGACTCGCGCGGAGCGGGTCAACCCCAAACTGTTGAATGGGGCGAGGCGCATGCGCATTGCCAAGGGCTCCGGTATGACGGTGACGGACGTGAATCAATTAGTCACACGCTTCGAGCAAGCGGCGAAGATGATGAAGACCGTCGCCAAGGGTGGCGTTCCTCAGGTTCCCGGTATGGGCCCGATTGCTAGTGGCGGGGGTAGAGGCAACAAGAAGCCGAAGAAGAAGGTGGCACCGCGCTCTGGCAACCCCGCCAAGCGCGCCGCCGAAGCGTTGGGTCAACCTAGTAGCGGCAGTGGTCAGGGCTCCAGTTTTGGCCTGAGCGCACCGCCTAGCGCGGACTGAGCGGGCGAAGAGGTCTCGTGTGCCCAGGATTGCAAAAAATCTGACAGAATAGGGCGCTGGAGCACTCCCGCCCGACCCTCTATCAGGCGTGGGACTCCCCACCAAGACGTCCAGACGATTGTGCCCCCACGTAATCGTCGGTT
>JBIIFP010000056.1:0-7799 GCA_044237205.1 Pontimonas sp.
TCCAAGACGAAGGGGGTTTGAATAAAGCGGTTGGATGCTCCCACGAGTCGCATAATCGCCAATTCACGACGCCTTGAGAACGCGCTCAACCGGATCGTCGTTGCGATCAGTAGAGCTGCCGCCAGCAGCATCAAGCTCGCCACCGCAACAGCGGTCAAGCTGCCGGCGTTCAGAAGAGCAAAAATCTGGTCCAGGTAACTGCGCTGATCAATCACGCTCTCAACACCGGGAAGCCCAGAAATCGCCTCGAAGATGAGCTCGCTCTGGGTGGGATCAACCAGGTTCACCCAGAAGGTCTCCGGCAGAAGCTCAGGCGACACTAGGTCAACAACCGCTGAATCCTTAAACTGCTCGCGAAAGTTCTCGTAGGCCTGATCGCGGTCTTCGAAGTAGAAGCGATCAATGTAGGGCGCAAGAGTCGGTGACTCCAGGCGCTGCTCAACAGCAAGCTTCTGATCCTCACTCGCTGCCAACTGGTCACAGCCACCGAGTGTTGAGAAGTCCGTACACATATAGACCGCGACTTGGGCGCGATCGAACCAGTAGTTCTTCATCTGCTGAATCTGGGCCTGCAGCAAGATTGCTGCGCCCACGAAGGTCAAGGAGATGAAGGTGACCAACACGATAGAGATCACCATCGAGAGGTTCCTCGCAAGGCCAGTGCCGACTTCGCGCAGGACAAAGCCCAGTCTCACGCCCGCAACTCCCAAGGAAACGATGTCGCCACAGTCTCAGGATCACTATCATCCCGGCCACGGATAGGGGTGGGGGAAGCAAGCCCTGCGTCGCCATCGGTGATGATGGGGTTCGGTGCCGTGTCGAGTTCACCAAAGGGAATGCTGGTGGTTTCGTAGCCACCCTCGCGCTCGTCACGAACAATGCGTCCGGCAGAAATTTCGACCACACGACGTTGCATCTGGTTCACAATGCCTGAATCGTGGGTCGCCATGATGACGGTGGTGCCAGAGGCGTTAATTCTCGAGAGCACGTTCATAATTCCGGCACTCGTGGAGGGGTCTAGGTTTCCGGTGGGCTCATCCGCCAGCAAAATCGAAGGCTTATTGACCGCGGCGCGGGCAATGGCAACCCTTTGCTGCTCACCGCCGGAGAGCTCGTGAGGATAGTTTTTGGCTTTTTGGGCAAGTCCCACCGTCTGCAGAATGTCGGGCACTGCCTCGTGAATAAAACCGGAGCTTTGGCCGATCACGCGCAGCGTGAAGGCAACATTGTCGAAGACCGTTTTCTGGGGAAGCAAACGGAAGTCTTGGAACACGACGCCGAGATTGCGTCGGAATAAAGGAACTTTGCGGCTCGGAATTCGGCGCAAATCTTGGCCAAGCACGTGAACATTGCCAGCGTTAGGACGCTCTTCCTTGAGAATCAGGCGCAAAAAGCTGGATTTTCCCGACCCCGAGGCACCCACGAGGAAGACGAATTCGCCAGCACCAATGTTGATGCTGACGTTGCTGAGCGCCGGCTTGGGGGCGCCGCGGTACATTTTTGTGACGTCTTCGAAGAGAATCATGGCGAGTTCAGCCTAGATTCGAAGGGGCCTAAATCCGCCTTACGACACCCTTTGCGCGCTTTTGCGCCAGCGGATTCCGGCTTGGATAAATCCGTCCAAATCGCCGTCAAAGACGGCGCTCGGGTTGTTCACTTCATACTCGGAGCGCAGGTCCTTGACCATTTGGTACGGGGCGAGAACATAGCTGCGCATTTGGTCGCCCCAGCTGGCAGTGATCGTTCCGGCGAGCTCTTTTTTCTTGGCCATTTCCTCTTCGCGCTGAAGAAGAAGCAATCTGCTCTGGAGCACGCGAAGCGCTGCGGCTTTGTTTTGAATCTGGCTTTTCTCGTTCTGACAGCTCACGACGATGCCCGTGGGAATGTGGGTAATGCGCACAGCGGAGTCTGTGGTGTTGACCGACTGTCCACCTGGTCCCGACGAACGGAACACATCGATGCGCAAATCGGACTCCGGCAGGTCGACTTCGGTGGCCTCCACCATGAGTGGCACAACTTCCACGGCAGCGAACGAGGTTTGACGCTTACCGGCCGAGTTGAAGGGACTCATTCGAACAAGGCGGTGGGTTCCCGCTTCAACGCTGAGTGTTCCAAAGGCATAGGGAGCATCAATCTGAAGTGTCGCGCTTTTGATGCCCGCTTCTTCGGCATAGCTGGTGTCGAGAATGGTGGCGGAGTGGCCGTGGGCTTCAGCCCACCTCGTATACATCCGCAGCAACATTTCAGCGAAGTCGGCTGCGTCCACCCCGCCAGCACCAGCACGGATGGTCACTACCGCCGGAAGAGCGTCATATTCGCCATCCAGCAGAGTCTGAACTTCCATGACGCCAAGCAGTGCCTCAAGATCAGCGACCTCTTTGGTGACTTCATTCGCGGAATCACTATCACCGGCCTCATCGGCCATGGCGATTAACACATCGATATCGGTGAGGCGCTGGGTGATATCCACAATCCGCGCAAGCTCGGTCTGGCGATGGCTCAGCGCACTCGTAATTTTCTGCGCGGCCTCGGTGTCGTCCCAGAGATTCGGAGCAGAGGCCTGTTCGGATAAGGAGACAATCTCTATCTTCAGGCTTTCCGGGTCCAGCACCGCCTCGATAGTGGCGAAGGTGGAGCGAAGGGCGGCAATGCGGGCCTGAATGTCGAGTTCGCTCATAGCCCTCTCAGACTAGTCGAGGCCCTGAAAACTAGTGCTCGGTAGATCCTTCTCGTCACCGGCAAGCGCGTCAACAATCCTCCGGGCCACTACCTGCGGGGCAAGGCCTGCCGGAAACGCCGGGCGCTCCCCCGCGAGTGGATGAAGAGAGAGTTCGGTCTCGGTGTGGCCTGGTCGCGCATCAATGAGACGGATACCAAGGCGGCGGAGTTCACGACCGGCTGCCACGCCAAAGGCGTGCAGGGCGGACTTAACCGCCGAGTAGGCGGCAAGACCAGCGGTCGGGGCTTCAGCCACCACACCACTGAGGGTCACCACCACGGGCACCTTACCCGCCTCTGCGCTGGCGGTGAGGGCGGGCAGCGCCGCGCGTTGAACACTCATCCAGCCTCTCGTGTTGACCTTCCAGAGTGCATCCGCAAGATCATCAGTCACCTCGGCGATCGACCCAAACGCCACAGCCCCTGCGGCATAGACCACACCATCGAGAGCATTGTGGGCGTCTAGTGCTGCCTGGACATAGGCCTCGGGCACGCCGGGGGCGGTGGCATCGCCGGTGACGATGGCTCCTGGGACTCCAAGGCCCTGGAGAGCCGCGGCGTTGCGGCCAGCAAGAGTCAGGAGAGCGCCGCGCTGGTGCAGCTCGCGTGCTATCTCGGCACCGAGACCTCCGCTAGCGCCAACGATGAGAAAGGAACGTCCAGTCAATTCAGTCATGACGGGAATCGTGCCAGAGAAACCTGCGCTATTGCCCAGAAACGCTCAACGAATGATGACGTGGGCGCGAGCGGTGGCGAGAAGGCGTAACTGCCGGGGAAAGAAGTCTGACACCACGGGTGGCGACCACCGAGACGACAGCGTCACCTCTGCCGAGCGCCCATCGGGCGTGAGGGCGCGCTCGATTCTTACCTCCTCAAGCACTCCAACACCAGCGCTGGATAGGTAAGTCTCCACGGAGGCCAACACGCCTCCCGATGTGAGCGGAGCTTCGACCCCAACCCCGGTGAGGCGCACAGTCTGGAGCGAAAAGCTCTCCGCTGCCACCACAGCTGCGGAATCGGCCAGGGCGTAGAGACGTTGCCGCTCGAGTAGCAGCGACGTCGCAGAGGTCACCCCAAAAATCATGATGAGCGCTAGGGCAACAGCACCCCCAACGAGCGGCAGGATGCTCCCTCGCTCGCTCACGGAGCGCCCCCGTAACGGGAGACCATCGCGCTCGCCTGAGCAACGACCGGAATGGTTGCCTCACCGAGAAAACCTGGAAGAAATGCTGAGGAAAACAGGGTTGCCTCAACACCTACCCGAATCGACACAATGGTCCCAGGCGCCACGCACTCGCTAGTCGAGCACGAGCGCTCGAGTATCGATGGCGCGTCAAACCCGTGGTTGGCCAGTGCCACCACAACAGCCTGCTCGGCACGGCTTCCCGCGACCTGAAGATTGGACTCCTGCACAAAAACCCTCGCTGCATTCCTAGCGGCTGCCTCAGTGGCCAGCGCTGCGTTTTGTATGGACGACAGGCTCATTGCCAAGAACATCACAGGAATCAGCAGCACGATTGCTGCGGTCAGAAACTCCACTGATGCACGGCCGGCTTCTGAATCTCTAGCGTGCACGCTCAAGCGGCGCATGCGCCTCAACCTCCAACACGCCCCCAACGCTCCACAGCCCGAGCGCTGGGAACGGAGCAGTAATGGAGACCCGGGCACTAGGAATACCAATCACATCAGACCTGCTCACCCGAATGTTCTCTGCATAGCGGGGCGACAGTGACGCCGTCACGAGAGCGCGGGTGTGGTGGATGGCAGCCTCGGGGGACACGTCCGCCAAACCAGCCTGGCGTGCACCCTCGGCAGCTGCGGCGATGAGGGTGTGGCGGACATAGCCGACCATGATGACCTGGGTGATTCCCAGAACCAGTGCAACCAACAGGGCGCTGACCATCACAAACTCAGCCGGAGCATTCCCCCGCTCCGAGGACATTAGAAACCTGTCACCCGAGTAATGGCCTGTTCGAATACCCCGGAGAGTGCGGGCCCGGCAGCTGACCAAATCACGACGACCAAACCAGCGGTCATCAGTGTGATCAGGACCCATCCGGGGACGTCACCTTTTTCTCCGGGATGGTTCTCGAATGTGTTCATGGCTTGTCCCGTCCTTACCTGTTGCCCACAGCCTAAGCAAGGTCGGCATCACCAGGGGGAAGTTATCCCCAGCCCCCCGCGGCGAAGGGCACCTAGCACCCGCAGGGTAATCTACGCCGCCGGGCAGGAAAAGCTGAAGAATCACGCGACAACTTGCTCGCCCAAGAAGCTCAGGGGGTGGAGGGGGCTGGGCCTAGAGTCGGAAAGGCTCTTGCTCCTTGCAAGCGCGGTCTAGCGCTGGCTACGCTTCTTGATTGCCCTCACTACGCGCATGACAATGCCAACAAAAATCACTCCGTAGACCAGTAGAGAAAATACCCACTTGATAGTTGAGAATGTTGAGGCAAGTGCAGCGGTCGTTGAAGATATCGTCCCGCCTGCAAGGTATTCATTTGACAGCGTGGCTAAGGCAAAGTTTTCCAACCAATCAAAGACAACTTGACCGAATGGAAGCAGATTCAAAATAGTCGCCCTTTTCGAATATGGCTTAAACAAAACCGACACCCAGATCACATACATAACTCCGTAGATCAAAGCAAAGAGTGAGTCCCAGACCTGATTGAAGTTGATATACGCAAGAATCATCGGTTCAGAACGTTCTGCAAGGAACGCAAGAATCTCTGTCTGACCGAAACCCAACGTAGTTCCCAGTGACCGAACACTGCTGTTGGCCACTTCAAAAGCGGCCCCCTTGCCCATCAGAACAAAAACAAGGTAGCCGGCAAAAACTGCGGTGGCCAGCAATGCGGCGAGAAGGTTTGATCGCGCGTAGAAAAACCGTGATGGGCTAATTAGGAGTCCAGGTTTTGGATTTTTGCTCTGAGTGGTTTTGCTAGACATCGCTGACGACCTAACTCTCTTTTGCTCGAGTGAAAGCATACTAATGGCTTTGGCGGTCAATCCAAGGGGGCTACCACCGAGCATCGGCCAAAAACAATCGCACACAAATCGCACGACCCACCGCTTCTCCCCCACTACCCCTTAGGTAGTGCGATGTAGGGGCACCGTCTGCGGTCGAACGACCTAACGACGTCGCAAAACTGTCATATGCCTATAACAATTACAGCCCATCCGGGCACATCCCCTCGTTCTGAGCTGACCGCGCCGGAGATGTCAGGGCAATAGGGCTTGGGTGCGTTCATCGCCTCACGGTACTGGGAGACCGCTAATGAGCGCTGGAGTTATTCACACCCAACGACACGGCTGTGCTCCCGAGTAAGAAGGGGATTCGACGCTAAGACCAAGGCTCGCAGCAGGCCAATGCCATAGGCTTACTTGGGGAGAAACGATAGAGCGCCCCTCTCGTACAGAGAAACTTTCTCTCCTGCGTTTTGACTCCAGAGCCGTGTCAGAAATTGCCTGGAGTGTGAAAGTACAACAGTCGCGCTAACCCCCTGATCATGTGGAAAACTGCACTACCGAGCAAGGAGCCTGCATAGATGCACAGCGAAAGCGAAATCGCCAATCACCTCGTTAGCCTGTTCCCCATCCGAAGGAGCATAACCGGGGATGGGAATCGCGAGACTCTGGCATACCTGGGGAAAATAACCCCCCTAGAGGTTTTCGAAGTTCCCTCTGGAACTGAAGTGTTTGACTGGGTGGTCCCGCAGGAATGGCGCGCTACGGAAGCGTGGATTGAAGATGCGGACGGGAACCGGTGGGTCGATTTTCACGAAAATCCCCTCCATGTAGTCAATTACAGCATTGCTGTTGACCGAACAATCGAGTGGGAGGAACTGGAGAAGAACCTTTTTGTTCACCCGGAGCTGCCTGATGCCATTCCTTACCGAACGAGCTACTACCAAAAGAGCTGGGGTTTTTGTCTCACTCAGCAACAGCGGGAGCGGATGGCTGAGGCCAAAGGTCCTTTCCGTGTTGTTATTGACAGCGAACATTTTGACGGCAGTCTCTCCTATGGAGAGATTCTCCTGCCAGGGACAAACAAACGTGAAATCTTGATTTCGAGCTACATTTGCCATCCTCACATGGCAAACGATGGAGTGAGCGGAATGCTCCTGACTGCCCTGCTCGCTCGGTCAATAGCTGCCATGCCATCCAGGAAATGGAGCTATCGCATTATTTTCGTTCCAGAGACAATCGGGGCAATTACTTATTGCCACAGGAATTCCTCGGCAATTAAAGAATTGGCAGCCGGCCTCGAGATCACCACCGTGGGGGGACCTGGCCCCTTCGGTTTGAAACAAAGTTGGAATGGAACCCATTGGATTAACGACCTGTTACGAAACGTTTTGGAGGAGAACAGCGCTCCGTGGAAGGAATATCCTTTTGACATCCATGGAGCCGACGAACGTCAGTTCTCGTCTCAAGCGTTTCGGGTGAACGTGGCGACCGTGAGCAAGGACCGGTACTACGAATATCCCCAGTACCACACCTCCGCAGATGACCTCAATTTGGTGACCCCCGCCCAACTGAGTCAAAGTCTCGAGCTCTATCTCCGTGTGGTCGAAAAAATGGAAGGACTGCGCTTCTTCCGAAACAAGCAGCCCAATTGTGAAGTGATGATGTCAAAACACGATCTCTACCCAAAATTGGGGGGCGCTATCAAGCCCATACCTGGAGCACCGTCAAGCCTCTCGGTGGCGCTGTGGTTGCTGTTTTATCTCGACGGGAACACGCCGCTTTCCTCGATATCGAAGTGGACTGGCATCCCCCTCGACGCGCTAGAGGATGCTTTGGGCGAGTTGGTGTCCCGAGGAATAGTTGAGGAGGTTCTAGCGTGAGAGTTCTCGTATTCGCGGGAACCCACCTCCGCCATCTCCATTTTTTCTCGAAACTTTTCGAGCTCGACCTCAGCTTCTCCGCCATTGTGATGCAACGCGAAGACTCACTACCCCCCGCCCCTGAATGGGCCACCGAGGCCGACAGAGCGCTGTTTGACCGGCACTTCAGAGAACGAGCTCTGGTGGAGAACAAGTATTTTGGGCACGCCAACAACGAAGGTTTATTCGGCAGTATGC
>JBIIFP010000019.1:0-25244 GCA_044237205.1 Pontimonas sp.
CTTGGCTAAATATTCAGCCACGGCAGAGGGAACATACGGCGTCACGTCACCACCGAGCGATGCCACCTGCCGCACCAGCGAGCTGGAGACGTGGGCGTTGGCCGGGTCTGGCAGTAAGAAGATGGTGTCGATGCCGGCAAGATTGCGGTTCACAATCGCCATCGGGGTTTCATAGCTGATGTCCATCTGAGAGCGAATGCCCTTGACCAGCACCTTTGCCCCCACATCAGTGCAGTAGTCCACGAGTAATCCCACGCTCCACGAGGTGATGACAATGTTCCCGGTGATCCCGGCCTGAGCAATGGCCTGCTCGAGTAAGGTGACGCGCTGAGCAATGGGCAACAGAGCTGATTTTGAGGGGTTGTGCACCACAACAACGTGGACTTCGTCAAAGAGTCCAGCGGTGCGCTCGATCACATCGAGGTGACCCAGCGTCACAGGGTCAAAGGACCCCGGGACAACAGCAACAGTGCTCATGCCTTAAGCGTAGTCAGCGCATGGTCTAAACGACATGCAGACAGGGAAAAAACTAGTTTTTTGCCAGGTAGTCCGCCGAGGCCTCATCGAGGCGTCTGGCGATATCAAGCGCCAGATCGGGGTGGCCTGCCAGCAGAGGGTCCGCCTCGACGAGTTCGGTGGCATAGCGCCTGGCCTGGTCAATAAGTTCACCATCTTTGGTGACTCTGACAAGCGTGAGACCCGAGCGCCTGCCCGACTGCCGATCACCTAAGACATCGCCTTCGCTGCGCAACTCGAGATCGATGGTGGCGAGTTCGAAGCCGTCGGTAGTGGCGGCCACCGCATCGACTCGTTGCCTGGCGGGAGTAACAGGTTCGCAGTGGGTGACGAGCAAGCACACACCAGCGTGCTCGCCTCGACCCACTCGCCCGCGCAACTGGTGTAACTGGCTGACCCCAAAGCGATCAGCATCAAGAATCACCATCACCGAGGCGTTGGGAACATCGATTCCGACCTCAATCACAGTTGTCGCCACCACCACGTCGATTGTTCCGGCAGAAAAAGCCTGCATCACGGCATCTTTCTCATCGGAGGGGAGCTTGCCGTGGACGGCCTCAATTTTTGCCTGGGAGAGCTCGGGCAAGCCACGAAGTAGTGGCAACGTCTCAGTGACGCTAGCGAGCACCCGGGCTTCCTCGGTGGCCTCCACGCTGCTATCCACAGCGTCATCATCCTCAGGGACCGAGGGAGAAATGGAGGGAACCACCACGAAACCTTGGCGTCCCTTGCCGACTTCTTCCGCGAGTCTTTGCCACACCCGCGGATACCAGCCGGGGTTATCGCCAAGGGCGACCACATGGGTGGAAATCGGCTGACGCCCGGAGGGCACCATACGAATGGTGGAGACATCGAGGTCGCCAAAAACTGTCATGGCAACAGTTCGGGGAATAGGTGTTGCCGTGAGGACAAGCACGTGGGGGTGCGTACCCTTTTGCCTCAGGGCTTCGCGTTGGTCAACACCAAAGCGATGTTGCTCATCAATGACCACAAGCCCCAGATCAGCAAACGTCACTCGTTCGCTTAAGAGCGCATGAGTTCCCACCACGATCTTGGCCTGCCCAGACGCTGCCGCCAGCAGCGCTTTTTTCGTCTCGGCCGCTCGTAAGTTGCCAGTGAGTAGCACCGGATTCATCGACGCCGCTAGCTCAGGCCCCAGCGTTGCCACAATCGAGCGAAAGTGCTGCCAGGCCAGGACCTCGGTCGGTGCCAACAGAGCGCTTTGCCCGCCAGACTCCGCAACGGTCACCATCGACGCCACGGCGACCACTGTCTTTCCAGACCCCACTTCTCCCTGAACCAAGCGATTCATCGGGTGGGGTTTGGCCATGTCCTGGTGAATGTCCTCCACAACGCTCTGTTGATCGCTGGTGAGCGAAAAGGGCAGGCTCTCAAGAAACTGCTGCGTTCCAGGCCCAGCGGTGCGAGCCACCGAGGTGTGGGAGGCAGCCTGGATGCGTCGCTGCACCAACGCGCACTGCAACACGAACGCCTCATGAAACCGCAGAGTGTCCCTGGCTTGACGCCAATCGTGCTCTTGCGTTGGTCGATGGATTTTCTCCAGGGCTTCCTTCGAGGGCATCAGGTTCTCAGCGGAGGCAATCTCAGCGGGGATGGGCTCTGGCACCACGTCCAGCACATCCAAGACAACGCCCAGAGCCCGGGCGATTTGCCAACTGGCAACCTTGGCGGTTGCCGGATATAGCGGAATCGGACGCTTCGCCCACTCTTCGCCCTCGTTGCTGGTGAGCTCGCGCTCCTCAAAGAGTTCATAGTCGGGGTGAGCGAGCTGGCGTTCTCCCCGGTAGAGACCTACTTTGCCGGCGAAAATTCCCCGGGCACCTGGCACCAAATCTTTTGCTCGCCAGGCCTGGTTGAAGAAAGTCAGGGTCACAAGTCCAGTGCCATCAGAGATGATGACCTCGAGGACGCTGCCCTTGCGAGCGCGCATGCCCCTCGTGGAGACGGAGACGACCTCAGCAACGAGGGTCGCCATCTCGCCCACCGGCACGCCAGCAATGGATGTCAGCTCACCCCTGGTGGCATAACGCCTGGGGTAGTGGGCGACTAACTGTCCGACCAACGTGTAGCCAAAGGCACTCTGCAGGGCTTTCGCACTGCGATCGCCCAGCACACTGCCAAGCTTCGTATCCAGGGCAACACTCACCCCTTCACGGTAGCGCCCAGTGGCCACACACCTGGCTAAGCCCGCTAGCGTTGTGGGATGACCAGGATCATCGGTGGCCACGCGGGCTCACTGAGTCTGCGCACACCGGGCCCTAAGACCAGGCCCACCTCAGACCGGGTCCGTGAGGCGTGGTTTTCCAAACTCGACGCCAGTGACGCACTCGATGGCGCTCGGGTACTTGACCTCTATGCGGGCTCCGGGGCATTGGGACTAGAAGCTGCTTCCCGCGGCGCCGCACTCGTGACCGTGGTCGAAGACCACCCCGGTGCCATCACCGCCATCACCGCCAACATTGCCGCCATCGGCGCTGCCCTCCCCCACTCACCACTGCTCACTGTCGCAAAAGTCCAGGTGTCGAGCTTTCTCCGCGGCACGCCGACGCTCAGCTACGACCTCGTGTTCATTGACCCGCCCTACGAGCTAGCTGGCGACCTCGTCGATCAGGTACTAGGCGATCTTCTCCCGTGGCTCGCCCCTGGCGCATGGGTCATGATTGAGCGCTCCACGCGTTCACCAGCACCTCAGTGGCCAGAGGACCTCACACCGCTGGATCTCAAGAAATACGGTGAGACAGCCCTCTATTTCGCAAAAGCCCCATAAAAGGGGTCCCAGCCACCGGGCTGAGAGCCCAGGTCCACGCCCTCCAGAGAGACCCCTGGTGCGGCGGTAGCCTCGCGGATAGTGCCAATCACGACAAACCCGTCGGGCAGTGTGGCCCCGGCGGGGAAAGTTGCCAGAAGACCGTGGTCTTCGCCCCCCATGAGGCTCGCTTCATCCCAGGGGTAATCGGGAGTGAGCTCGATCATCACACCGCTGGCTGTGGCCATCCTGGTGGCGTCCATCAACAGCCCATCGGAAATGTCCATCATCGCGGTGGCACCAGCGTCGTTGGCCACCACACCGAGATGAATCGGTGGGTGAGGTGCCAGGTGATGAGCAACAGCAGAGTCCGATGCCTTCAGTGCGGCAATCGCCGCTGGATCACCGTGTGCTCCGCGAAGAGCGACCAAGCCTCGGTGGGAGAGACCTAGTTCGCCAGCAACAGCAAGAACGTCGCCAGGTTTGGCTCCAGACCGGGTTACCGGAGCGCGCCCAGTCAAGTCACCGAGAACCGTCACCGAGAGTGTCACGACGGGAGCTCTCGAGAGGTCTCCTCCGCTGACTCCGGCAGCAGGGGCAAGCGCGCCAATCGCGTTGCTCACTCCGCGAGCGATTCCCAAAAGCACCCCAATGCGGGTTGTTTCAGGGGCAGCCACCGAAATCTGAAACGCCGTGGGCGTCGCCCCCATCGCCGCAATGTCAGCGGCATTACTGGCGATCGCTTTCCACCCCACCTGTTCGGGGCTCGACCAGTCCCAGCGGAAGTCAGGGCCCTCGATCATCATGTCGGTGCTGATAACGACCCTGGAATCGGGGGCGCTGAGAATCGCGGAGTCATCGCCTGGGCCCAGCGTTACCGAGGGGGCAGGGGGCAACAGCGGAATAATCTGTGCCAGGGCTTCGCTTTCGCCAAGCTCCCCTAGCTGTTGCTCCTCGCTCATGCCACCACGCTAGCCTGAGAGACGTGGAGTTGACGACCAAGATTGCCCTAGGCCTGACAGGTCTGGTGCTTCTTTCCGGGTGTGCTCCCACGGTGAACCTGGAGGCAGCCGAGGAGTCCAACACCGTAGAGTGCGCCAACATGACCGTCCGTCTTCCCGACACGATTTCCGGGCACGCCAGACGCAGCGTGAACGCTCAAGCAACCGCCGCCTGGGGCGATCCGGTGAGCATCATTGTCCGCTGCGGAGTGCCGATACCTGAGCCCACTCCCCTGCCGTGCTTTGAGGTGGCAGGTATTGACTGGCTGCGTGATGACCGCGATGCCCCGCGCTTCATCTTCACGACCTATGGGCTGAGCCCTGCCACCGAAGTCATCGTCGACTCCGAGAGAGCCTCGGGAACCGATGCGCTGGTAGAACTAGCTCGAGCCGTCGGCAGTCAATCAGAGCCGGTGCAGCGCTGTATTGACCCCAGCGACGTGGTGAACTAGCGACCTGCTTAATTAGCCTCTGGGCCCATCCAAGCCCACAAGCTTTCCGGCAATGCCACCGGCAGCCCGAAGGGCAACACCCTGGCCAAAGCCGCTGTGAGGGAACACGACAGGGTGGTCTTTAGCTTCGGTAAGCGCATCGCGCAAAACGGTGAGAGCAGGGTGTTTGGGTGCCCACAAATACAGCGACAGAGCACCAGGTATGGAGTTCACCTCGTTCACAAACACGTCACCCTTGGATTCATCCCAGAGCAGGTCAACGCGAACGATGCCCTGCAGGCGGGTGACCTCGGCAACGGTCTTTGCTAACTGGGCAGCCTTGTCGTGGATGGCCTTAGGCGCTGTGGCAGGGAACTCGCGCGGAGCGTGGGTCAGGCCTGCTCCGGAACCACCGGCCAAATACTTCTCCTGATACGAATACAGTCCAGTTTTCTCACCTTCGCTGCGCAGCGGACGCTCGAGATCTGTCACCTCGAGGGCTGGATAGGTGCGAAAGGAGATGTTCAAGTCGATGAGCTCTGGCCGATAAGGCTCAACGACCGCGCCCGTCTGAAGGTGAGCTGAAGATTTAGCAATCGTCCGGGCCGTCCCGATGTCATCAACAATCTCAATACCGATTGAGGACCCGCCAAAGCGCGGCTTCACGATGTAGGGACCAGCGAACGTGGGGTCCACGGAGTCCCGCAGGGCCTCCCTCGCCAGGCTCGGAATTCCGGCGGAGTGCATGAGCCCGCCAAAGGCAAGCTTGTCCATTCCCACAGCACCGGCAAACACGGTCGAGCCTGTAGCGGGAATATCCAAAAAGCTAAACACGGCGGCGGCTCCGCCGCCCTCGCCCAGCCCGCCGTGGAAACACAGCAGAGCCGCATCAATCTCAAGGGGCTTTTTCCCGAGGCCTTTCTTCGGATAGATGCCCGGCTGGCCGGAGAGAACAATGTCGAGCTCCTTGGACCCAGACGGAGCGCCCGTCAAAAAGTCTTTGGCTTCAGACCGCGAGGGAATCTGGAACCACGCGCCATTGGGTGCCAGATACAGCGGAAGCACCTCGTCGCCGCCCTCGAGTAGGACACGTTCCGCCTGGAGGCCAGTGAGAATAGAGATTTCGTGTTCGGGGCTAGGCCCACCGAATACCACAGCCCAGGTTGAGCCAGCCATAGGGTTCCTTCCGGAGCTAACGCCAGAAAAGCGCCTCGTTAGGGGTAATGATCTGGCAGGTCGTTCTCATAGAGAATAACGCCGTTGGCTCCCGCAGCGTGGAGGGCCGCGGTGACCGCGTCGGCCCGTGTGGCGAAGAGTTGGGCTGCCCCGGTGGAGCCTTCGACCAAGGCTTTGCGGTTAGTGAGACTCACCGCCATGAGAGTTCCACCCGCCGCCACAACCCGCTCTGCCAATTCTTTGTTCCGCTGGAACTGAACCGGCCCCAACTCCACCATGCCCGGTGTCACTACAACGAGTGGCCCTCCGCGCTCCTCGGCCAGGGCGGCAGCCTCATCAACCGCGTGCGCGGCGCCCACCGGATTGGAGTTATAGGTGTCATCGATAATCCAGACGCCATCTGGCATCTTCTGAACCTCTGCGCGGTGTGCAGCAACTGGCAAACCAGCCAGTCGGACGAGCGCTTCGTCCTGTGGCACCTTCAACACGAAGGCGATCCCCAGCGCCACGGCAACATTCACTCCGTGGCCGAAAGCCGGCACCGCCATGGTGGCCGGTGTCGCATCCGGGCCGTAGGTCACAAGACCAAGGTCGGGATCAACAATCACGTCCGCTTTCTTGCCCTGGCCACTGACCGTGACCACCGTCTTGCCCTCCCGACGACACTTCTCGATCAAGGCGACCAATTCGGGCTGGTCAACGGGCAAAACCACGGTCTTCGCTTTTTCCGTGATTTCGGCCTTTGCTCTGAAGATTGCTTCTTGGGATCCCAGCCGTTCCATGTGCGCTTCGCCGATGACGGTAATGGCCGCGATGTCGGGGTTGAAGAGCTCGCAGAGTTCGCGAATACGCCCCTCTTGGTTCATACCCATCTCGGCGACAAAGACACTGGTGCCAACAACCAGGTGTTCGTTGATGGTTCGCGAGAGACCCATCATGTTGTTGAAACTCGCTGGCGAGGCCACCGTCTGGTGGGCTTTACCCACAATTTGAGCGACATAGCCCTTGGTCGAGGTTTTTCCGTATGACCCGGTGATTGCAACAACCTGGGGGCCCACTCGCTTTAACTTGCGCCTGGCCTCAACAACAAACTTGTGGGAAAGCCTGCGTTCAACCTGCCACAAGACGCCAAGCGCAAGATCAGTGAGGTTCGCTCCCAGAAGCAGCGGAACGACGACGCCGGCGGGTCCCGCTACCCACACAGCGAGCGCGCCGGTCAGGACTTGCACTACCAAGACGCCGCCATAGACGCGCTTGGCCCGACCCGTCCACTGCAGTGCGCTCGTAGTCCCCTTCAGAGGTAAGCGCCACGGTGTCGGAAAAATGAGGAGCGGCGCAATCACCGCAAGCCACGCCAAAGCGGCCAAATCCAGTTGCTCAGGTCCCTGGAACGAAAGGATCGCCAGCACCACCGCACTCGCCCACCAGAGCACGCCAATCGGCCGGCGTTCAAACCACAGACGCTGAATACGGCTGACTTCACCGGGGAGATAGTGCACCCTCTGAGCGACCCGAAGCCACTTGAGGTTCATGAGGGCGGCAACAGCCAGAGCGACAAGAATGGCCGCCAGCGTGATGATGAAATCCGCTGGCGTCATGGTGGTCCTTTACTGGGTGAGGGCCGCTGTTACTGCGTCCTTTACGGCTTCCTCGAGGTTACCCTCCATGAGGTGCGAAGCCCCCGGAACCACACGCAGCGTGGCGCGGGGGAAATACTGAAGAGCCTTTTCGGCAGCCGCCACGGGGGCAGGAGCATCCAGCTCCCCCCACACCATCGTGACCGGGGCCGCCACTCGCGTTGCGTCATCGAGGTAGTCCTCAGCCACAGTCTTGACCAGAATGTCGCGCATCACACCCCGAGCGTTGCGATAGTCCTGAGACCCGTATTTGCGGCGGTAGCGCTCCATCGTGGATTCAGGAATCAACTTCTTGCCGTGGAGCACCTTGGCGATCTGAAAAGCGAGTGGAACTGATTTGGGCGGGGTGACCCTCGTGAGGGGAACACCGGTCAGAACCAGGGCCCTCACGACCTCGGGGTGTCTCGCTGCTAGTCGCAGCGCAACACGGCCACCAAACGAATGTCCCACGACAATCATCGGTCCAAGCCCTCGGAGCGCGAGAGCCAGCTGGTCGGCGTACTCGGCGGTAGACCAGGGGCCACTGGGTTCTGGTGCCGGGCCAAAGCCTGGCAGGTGAACAGCAAGAGCATTCTGGCCGGCAAGAATTGCGTCGAAATCGGATCCGCTGCGACCCCAGCCGTGAAGGGCGATGATGCCGGGCTCAGCTGAGCCAAACTTCTCAGCGACCCAGTCGCTCGAGCCCACAGTTCCTAACACCGCTGCCCTACTCGTCCTCAGGTGTGTCTGAGTCAGTGGCAAAGTGCGGGGCCAACTCGCGAGGATCTCGCTCGCCATCGAGAACTTGCCCGACCTGGGTCACGATCGGCATGGAAATTCCCTTGCTTTTCGCGAGAGCCAGCACGGGCTTGACGGAGGCAAGTCCCTCAGCGGTCTGATTCATGGTGCGAACGACCTCGGTGAAGCTCTGGCCCTGGCCGAGCATGCGCCCTGCCGTGTTGTTCCTGGACAGGGGCGACTCACAGGTGGCGATGAGGTCACCAAGCCCTGCAAGCCCCGACATCGTCTGTGGGCTTGCCCCAAAAGCGGCAGCGAAGGCAGAGATTTCAGCGAGACCACGCGTGATGATGGAGGCTTTCGTGTTCTCGCCATAGCCCACCCCATCGGCAATGCCCACGGCGACCGCGATCAGGTTCTTGAGCACACCACCGAATTCAGTGCCCACCACGTCGTCGTTGATGAAGGTCTTGAAATAGCTGTTGGTGGAGGCCATCGCCACGGCTCGGGCAGTGGCGACAGACACCGAGGACGCCACCGCAGCAGTCGGTTGTTCCTGGGCAATTTCGAGTGCCAGGTTAGGTCCGCTGACCACTGCGATCCGGTCGTGGGCAAAGCCGCCGACCTGGTGCAGAACTTCACTCATCCGCAGGCCCGTCTGGGCCTCGACGCCTTTCATGAGGCTCACCACAGGAACGTCCGCTGGAATCAATGAGGCGGCATCCGCCAGGTTTGCCCGTAAATGCTGGCTTGGCACCGCGAGATAGACCTGCTCGGCACCCGCCAGTGCTTGGGCGAGGTTGTCGGTGGCATCGATGGTCTTCGGCAAAGCGATGCCCGGCAAATAACTCGTATTGCGGTTGGTGTTGTGAATTTCCTCGGCAACCTCGGGGCGCCTGGCCCACAGGGTGACAGTGTTGCCGCCATCCGCCAAAACCTTGGCAAAGGTTGTCCCCCACGAGCCCGCTCCCAGGACTGCGACGTGAACCATGACTATGCCGCCTTACTCGGGTCGAAGCGCTTGGCAGGTGGTTTTTCGTTGCGAAGCGCTCCCACCAGGGTAGCTATGTCCTTCATCAACATCTCGGTGGCCTCACCCAAGATTTCGCGGGTGAGGGGCTTGCCCTCAAAGCGCGAGAGATCAAGTGGCTGCCCGATCACCACATCGATGGTGGTGCGGGGGAAGACTCGGATCTTTTTTGCGTAGCGACCCATCAGGTTCTGGGTGCCCCAGTGGGCTGCCGGATACAAGGGAACACCCTGCTCGAGGGCCATTCTGATTGCTCCGGATTTGCCGACCATAGGCCAGAGATCTGGATCCTTGGTCAGTGTGCCCTCCGGATAGACGATGACTCCCTGTCCCCGTTCGGCGAGTAGTGTTGCAGCCTTCAACGGTTCCCCCAGTCGGGCTCCGGCGTGCCGCTCCACAGGAATCTGGCCGGTGAAGCGCAAGAGCCACGCTAGGCCTGGAACCCTAAACAGCGAGGCCTTTGCGAGAAACCGCGGCGTGCGACGGAGTTTCCACACGACGACGCCCATGACAATCGGATCAATCTCGCTGTAGTGATTCGGCGAGAGAATGAACGGTCCTTGCGCGGGTAATGCGGAGCCTGGCTTAATTCGGAGCTTCACCATCGCGCCAAAGATCGGCAACACCAGGGAGGCAATAACTCGCCAGCGCAGTTCAGCGCCGCGAGTGACCCGCGGTGACTTAGAGGAAACCTCAGCCACGGGGACTAACCCTTGGGCTCAAAGCTTGTGCCAAGACCAGCAAGCTTGTCGAGCAGGTGCTCATAGCCCCGGGAGATGATGCCCATGTTGCTGACCGTGGAGTGACCCTGAGCAGTCACGGCAGCAATGATGTGACTAAACCCACCGCGAAGATCGGGAACACGGATATCAGTGCCGCGCAACGGAGTGGGGCCGGTGATGACCGCCGCCTGTTCCAGAGGGCGCCTGGGAACGCGACGCGTGATGCTCGCGATGCCCTCTTTATAGACCTCAATGTTGGCGCCCATCTGCCGAAGCGCATCGGTGAAGCCAAAGCGGTTCTCATACACCGTCTCGTGAACGATCGAGCGGCCTTCGGCCTGAGTGAGGGCAACAACCATCGGTTGTTGCCAGTCAGTCATGAAGCCGGGGTGCACATCGGTCTCGATCACAACAGGTCGAATGCTGTCTCCCGGGTGGGTGAAGCGAATGCCGTGGTCATCAACCTGGAATTGTCCGCCGACTTTGCGATAGACGTTCAAGAAGGTCATCAAGTCTTTTTGCTCAGCGCCGCGAACATAAATGTCGCCTCTGGTCGCAAGCGCTGCCGCGGCCCAGGAGGCCGCTTCGCTGCGATCAGGAATAGCCCTGTGGTCATAGCCGCTCAGCGAATCAACACCCTCAATCACAATGGTCCGGTTGGGCTCGACCAAGATAATTGCGCCCATCTTCTGCAGGATGGCAATCAAGTCCATGATCTCGGGTTCAATAGCGGCGTTCGTGAGTTCGGTAACACCCTGGGCGCGCACAGCCGTCAGCAGAACCTGCTCGGTGGCACCGACACTGGGATAGGGCAAATCGACGCGTGCTCCGACGAGCCGGCTTGGTGCACGAAGGCGAATGCCTTCGTGGCTCTTGTCGAGCTCGGCGCCAAACGCCCGCAGCGCATCGAGGTGGAAGTTGATGGGGCGATCGCCAATACGGCAACCGCCAAGGTCGGGAATAAACGCTTCGCCGAGCTGGTGAAGAAGCGGGCCACAGAAAAGAATCGGAATCCGACTCGAGCCAGCGTGGGCATCAATCTCAGCGAAGTGAGCGCTCTTGACACCTCGGGGGTCAAGTTCTAAAACCCCGTCAGCAACATCGGTAACAATTACCGCGTGAGCCTCGAGCAGGCCGCGGACTACCGCAACATCGCTGATGGCGGGCACGTTCTTGAGAATGCTCGGTGAATCAGCGAGCAAGGCCGCCACCATTGCTTTGGTTACCAAGTTCTTGGCGCCACGAACTTCGACCTCGCCCACGAGCGGATGACCGCCTTCAAAAACCACCGTATCGGGGGTTGTGGCCTGGGGTGACGCCTTACCCTTGGAGGCTGCCACCGGGCTCACCTAGCTACTCCTGACAGGCAGCGTTCTCGGTCGCCAAGCTTCCCGTTGTGCTTCAAACGCAGTGATGGCGTCATCGTGCTGAAGGCTGAGCGCAATGTCATCAAGACCCTCCATCAAACGCCAGCGCGTGTAATCGTCAATATCAAAGAGTGAACTCACCGCTCCACACCGTACCTCACGGGCTACTAGGTCGACCGTAACGGCCGTGCCCGGGTGCGCCTCGATTTCTTTCCACAGGGCCTCGACGACACTCTCCGGAACAATCGCTGTGACAAGACCCTGCTTGCCCGAGTTTGAGCGGAAGATGTCGCCAAATCGAGACGAGATAACAGCGCCAAAACCGTAGTCGCGAAGCGCCCACACGGCGTGCTCACGCGACGAGCCCGTACCAAAGTCTGGCCCTGCGACGAGGACCCGACCCTGGGTATAGGGCTCCTGGTTCAAGATGAACTGCGGATCCTGGCGCCACTGATAAAACAGCGCATCCTCGTATCCGGTCTTGGTCACGCGCTTCAAAAAATTAGCGGGAATGATCTGGTCGGTATCCACATTCGAGCGACGAAGGGGAACGCCGATTCCCTCGACCACAGAGACTTTGTCCATTAGACGCTCACGCTCCTCTGGTCTGCCGGAAGATCAGCGGGGCTGGAGAGCGTTCCTCGAATAGCCGTGGCTGCGGCAACAACCGGAGAGACCAAGTGTGTTCTCGCGCCCTTGCCTTGACGGCCTTCAAAGTTCCTGTTTGAGGTCGATGCCGCACGCTCGCCTGGAGCAAGCTGGTCGGGGTTCATTCCCAAACACATCGAGCACCCGGCAAAGCGCCATTCGCCACCAAACTCTTCAACAATCTTGTCGATGCCCTCGGCCTCGGCTTCCAGCCGGACTCGCGCTGAACCCGGTACCACCAGGAGGCGGACGTGGTCCGCCTTCTTCTGGCCCTTGATGATGGAGGCAAAGATGCGCAAATCATCCAGACGGGAATTGGTGCAGGAGCCCATGAAGACCGTGTCAACACGGATGTCCTTCATCCGGGTTCCAGGGGCTAAGTCCATGTATTCCAGCGCGCGCAGCGCTGCTGCCTTGTCGTTCGGGTCAGACATAGACTCGGGGTCGGGCACAACATCGCCCAGTGGAACACCCTGTCCGGGGTTTGTGCCCCAGGTGACGAATGGCTCGAGGTCATTCGCATCGAGGAACACTTCCGCATCGAAGACCGCACCCTCATCGGTGTGCAACGTCTTCCAATACTCTATGGCTTTGTCCCAGTCATCCCCTTCGGGGGCGTGGGCGCGGCCTTTCAAATACGCAAACGTGGTCTCATCGGGTGCCACCATGCCAGCTCTCGCACCGGCCTCAATGGACATGTTGCAGATTGTCATGCGGCCATCCATCGAGAGCGAACGAATCGCGCTCCCGCGATACTCGAGGACATAGCCCTGGCCACCACCGGTGCCAATCTTCGCGATGATGGCCAAAATGATGTCTTTGGCCGTGACGCCCGCGCGCAGCTCACCCTCCACGGTGATCGCCATCGTCTTAAACGGCGTCAGGGGCAGAGTCTGGGTGGCGAGCACGTGCTCCACTTCGCTCGTGCCAATACCAAAGGCCATCGCACCAAAAGCACCGTGGGTTGAGGTGTGAGAATCGCCACACACCACGGTGATGCCGGGCATGGTCAGTCCGAGCTGTGGCCCGACGACGTGAACGATGCCCTGCTCGATGTCACCGAGCGAGTGCAAGCGAATACCAAATTCTTTGGCGTTGGCGCGGAGCGTCTCGATTTGAATCCGACTTGTCGGTTCAGCAATCGGCTTATCGATATCAATAGTCGGGGTGTTGTGGTCTTCCGTCGCGATGGTCAGATCGGGTCTGCGCACCTGGCGTCCTGCAACCCGCAAGCCATCAAAAGCCTGCGGGCTTGTCACCTCGTGGACGAGGTGAAGATCGACATAAATCAGATCGGGCTCACCTTTGTCGCCCTTGGCAACAAGGTGGTCAGCCCACACCTTCTCGGCCAGAGTGCGGGGGGTGCTCGGTGTCATGGTGAAACATCTCCTGGAAAACTTCAGACCGCGCTCGGGTCAGTTCTCGGACAAGAAAAACCCGCTTGGACGCTGAAAGAGGCTTAGCCTGTGCCAGCTCCTAGGGTAACACCGAGGCGGACTTAGTGACCCTTCGTCTCGGTACCTTGCGGAGCGCTGCGCAATTTCCACACACTCGCGAGAACAGCAACCGCCATAGCGACCACAATGACGATCAACGACTCCCAGGTCCCAATGTCTGGAGCCCAGGCCACGTGCTCACCTCCGTTGATGAAGGGCAGTTCATTCTCGTGAAGCGCGTGCAAGACGAGCTTCACACCGATGAAAGTCAGGATAAAGGCAATGCCCAGGTGCAAATAGGCGAGCTTGTCGACGAGGTGCCCCAACAGGAAGTAGAGCTGGCGCAAGCCCATCAGCGCGAACACGTTAGCCGTGAACACAATGAAGGGGCTTTTGGTAATGCCGTAGATGGCAGGAATCGAATCCACGGCGAAGATGACGTCCGCGGTGCCAATGGCGATAAAGACCACGAGCAGTGGCGTGAACACTTTCTTTCCCGCAACCGTGACCCGCACCTTCATGCCGTGGAACTCATCGGTCATATCAAGGCGTTTGGTCAAGAAGGAAATTAAGGAGTTCTCCCTCTCAGCATCGTCCTCACGGCCGGAGAAGAACTGTTGAAGGCCAATGACCACCAAGAACGCGCCAAAGACATAGAAAATCCAGCTGAAGCTGGAAATGAGGGCCGCGCCCAAGAGGATAAAGATTCCTCGGAAGACAATGGCGAGCAGGATTCCAATCATCAGAATTTCTTGCTGGTATTTCTTGGGAACCGCGAAGGTCGCCATGATCAAAACGAAGACAAACAGGTTGTCAATCGAGAGACTGTATTCGGTAATCCACCCCGCCAAGAATTCGCCGCCGTATTTCTCGCCGGCAAAGACAAACAATAAGCCGGCAAAACCCAGAGCTAACAGCACATAGAAGCTCACCCAGAGCGCCGACTCTTTGTTCGAAGGGTGGTGCGGCCGCCACACGACCAAGAGAAGGTCGATGACCAGCACCAGGGAGATAACAACCAGCGAACCGACTGTGAACCACAGTGGCAATTGAACGGTCACACACAATCCTTCGAAGCACTGCGACAACAGAAGCGTCGTGCGCAAGAGACATGATACTCCGATTTCCCCTGGCTATCAGTGGGCTGTTTCCGCCGATGTCCGCGATCTCGTGGCGCCAGGCTTCCCAGGCTTCAGCGGCCTGGTTAACAGGCGTCGCCTCAGAGTCCCCCACGCTCACCTGATGAGCCAAATCTCCCGACCACCACGGAGTGGTGTCGAGGGAATGTCCCACCGGGGTGGGAGCGTCATAATTGTCGGCACGCCACACCTCTCAAACTTGCGAGTGAGGCTCTAATTCGGGCTTTATCCCACGCCGAACCACGCAGAGCGGTTCTCCGCACAGAATGCGGCCACCGCACCCCACTGAGGGATCTGGCTCGGTCGTCCTACGCGAAGGCCCTGGCGTAACGATCGACGGGGTTTGCGTCTTCCAAAAACTTCAATACCGCGGCAACCCGTCGATTTTTCCCCTCGGGGATGCCGAGCGATTCGTAGATACCGATGAGGTGGTTGCCGACAGCGTTCGCTGTGATTCCCAGGGAATCAGCGATTCCCTGGTTGCTCTCCCCGGTGGCGACAGCCTCGAGGACTTGAAGCTGTCTGGTGGTCAAGGTAGCCAGCGCCCCGGACCTGTGGCCCCGCAAACGCGATGCCAGGGCGGGGTCGATGACGGATTCGCCCTGGGACGCCAACCTAATGACGTGAGCCAGTGTCTCCACCGACTTGGTGGCGCCTTTGGTCAGGTAGCTGAAGCCTTGGCGAACCTCGTCAGGAAGGCCCCGGATCAAATCCAGCATGTCCAAATCTGAGAGCAAGACGATGGCGAGGTCAGGGTTCGCTGTGCGCATCTGGATTCCCAGACCCACCCCATTGCCATCGGGAAACTCGATGTCCAGAACGAGAACATCCAGCTCTGCAGGCTTGAACCATTTCTTTGTTTCCGTGACGCTGCACGCGGTCGCAACGACAGAGATGCCACCGACCGAATTCAGCGAGCTCGAGAGGAGCTCGAGGAAAATCGGGTGGTCCTCGACGATTCCCACGCGGATCGGAACAGCAGACGCCATCCGGTAATTATGACCCGGTCACACAGTAGTTTTTCCCTGTTTTGGGCCTTTTCACCAAGAAGTGAATAAGAATATTCCTTCGCTCTAGGCCCGCAGAATGGCCCTAAAGCCAGTCATCACAGATGGCGATGACGGAATCCTTCGCCGCCACAGTCCAGAGGCGGTTTTTGGGTGGGTTGAGATGAATCCCTGAGACCTCGGGGCTTCCCTCACCGCCTGCCACGCGGTAGCCAATCACCGTGATGTTGGCACTGCTCCCAAGGGCCACCAGTTCGGCGTGGCTGGTCGTGGTGCCCACTGGCACGAAGTCAGTGGCGCTAATCAAATGGATGCCAGCGCCCTCCGCGTCAAAGAGATCTGCGAGCACCGGAGCGATGCTCGGATTTTGGCTCAGCTGGGCGATCAACAGGGCCGAGAGAACATCACTGACGACTAAGTCATCAGCGGCTGCGGAGCGGGCCAGTGGCAACAGGGCCGAGTCGAGGATTTCTGCCACGACCCTCGTGGGCGTGACGCTATTGGAGTCATCATCGAAGAGCTGCTTCATCTGAAGCATGGTCAACAGCGTCTGCGCATCAGCCTCAGCAGCACTCATCGCGGTGCGATAGCCGAGCACCATAACTTCGTCGTAGTGTCGCTTCTCCGCAATGGCGATGAGCTCCTGAACATCGCCACTGACGTTGGAGAACGAGACCTCGACGTCTCCAAAGCTCAGATCAGCAAGTTCTTCCCTGGCCACAAACTCTCGCCTCGCCACAATCGTGATGCTGGAGCCCTTGGCCAGGTAGTCGGCCAGGTTGGACAACACTGCCTGACCCATGGGGGACCACCCGACCACCAGGATGTGCTGGGGCTTTGGTCGGGTCGGTTTAATGCGCGCGCGGCTGACATCGGGTGCCTGAGTGATGCCAGTAAAGGCAATGGTGGAGTCATCCTCTGCAATAAAAATCAGGCTGTCCCCTGCCTGGATGACCCGCGTCGCTTCTGGGTTGACCGACGATTGGCCACTCGCATCTTGGATGCCGATGACCGTGGAGCGGTCACAGGCTAGGAGGGCGTTAGCAAAAGTCGAGCCCACCAGCTGACCTGCGGGGGCTGCGTAAATCTCGTTGCCCTCAAAGTCAAGAAGGTCGAGAACAACCGCGGCAAGCCCCGGTTGCCGCGCAGCCTGCGCGGTCACGCGGGCGATGATGTCTTGCGAGCGAACGCTGCGCACGGCACCCCCGGTTGCCGAGTAGAGCGTTGCTGCCGTGTGGGGGTCGTCAATCTCAGCGATCACCGTGGCGTGCTGATCGCTCGACGCAGCTCGGAGCGCCAAGACGGTAGTCACGACTGCCGAATCGCCTCGGGCATCATCGCGCAACACAATGATTGATGATGCGTTGGCACCGTTAGCTCGGGCGACTTCAGTCGGACTGATGAGCGACCCATGGCGTGTGATCACCTTGAGAGACCCCAGTTCCGCCCTGTGCTGATCGATCTCCTGCTCCATCTCTGAGCGGGGGCGATCCGAGAACACCACGACCTCGGACTTGCGGCCCTGCTGGGTGGCAATGGCCAGTTCCTTCAAAATCGGGAGCAAGCGAGGCGACCAGCCGAGGACCAGAACGTGGCCGGTGTTCATCACTGGGCTCAGCCCCAAGCCAAGCCGGGCAATGGACTTCTGGATGAGACTGGTGATAAAACCAATCACCGTACCGGTGACGGCAATCGCGATGGCCCAGTAGAGAACACCGATGATGCGCTGTCCCCAGCTGGCTTCGCCACCTAAGGACAAAATCTTGGCGAAGGACGCCCAGAAGACGTCAAAGTAATTGGTAGTGGCATCAGCCTCGACGTTCAAGAAACCAATCACGGCGACAACAGCCTGTATTCCGGTCATGAGTCCGGCAAGGGCAATCATCAACAGGAATACAAAGCCCACAAAGCGCTTATTGGACCCGAGCGCGTTGTCGAACAGATAGTTCAGACGACCCCAGACCGTCACTGCCTTGCGCGGGGTCTTCGCCGAAGCGCCCAGGGTGCCGCGTCCGAAGCTGCGTGCTTTCTTAGCCATGGTGTGTCCTTGCTCTCGTGGTGTGTGGGGATAAGAGATTTAGATGACGCCCATCAGGCGTAACGCGGCGATAAAGACGACCACTCCGCCAACGCGGAAGACGACGGGATGCCTCTGCGAAAAACGGACCTGGTCCTCTGTCGCGCCGTGGCGACCAAACATTCCCGCAAGTGCCAGCAACAGCAGAGGCAGCGGCAGGAGAACCATGTTCCATGCCGCAAACGCTGGGTTCAGACCAAGGATGTCCATCACCAGCGCTGTCGTGGCGGTGGCAATAGTCAGGGCAAAGACAAGACCGGGGAGGCCCTGGGGCAATATGTGCCACAGCCACACGACGTTCGGGAAGCGGTCCTGGAACTTCCCCAAAACCGTAGGAAACAAGAACAAGAACGACCCCACATAGATTTGCCAGACGTTGCCCACCAGCGCCCCGGTCAAGAAAACCCAGACGGCATAGGAGAAGGCGATCGCCACAAACTGTTGGAATCCCGGCGACTCGGGGATTCGGGAGGGGTTGATGGTGTTCAGGCGCTGAGGGAAACCCTTGGTGGCAAGCTCTTCCAGCAGCACCCGTGCTGCTGCGCTAATGGCAATGAAGAATCCGAAGTCAGCCACGTGGTTCGCCACAGGGTGGTTGAGCCCCGAGAGTGCTGGAACCAACAAGACAGCAGTGGACGCTGCGACCCCAGCCAGCAGCGGCGCAATCGCGAGGTCTGAAATTCTGTCCCAGAACCCGGCGAATCCAGGTCCCACCTCTTTGCGCAGCGGGCGAAACGCCGTCATCAACAGACCCGGCGCCATCAAGACAAAAAGAACGACAAACAACATCCGGTAATCACCGATAGTGGCGGCTTCTTCGGCGCCGGCCAAAGTACTGCCAATAAAGACGGCAGCACCCAAGAACCCGGCCAGCGCGTCAAAGTTGCCGATCACAGCCATGATCAAAAACAGTTCCCACGGGGGCGGGGCCAGTTGTCCTTCGTTACCGATACCCGCAATAAGGCCGAGGCCCATGGTGGTCAGAGGAAGGAGCAGAGACAAAGACCCCATGATGGAGCGCAGATAGGCGCCATCAACAATCATCTTGGCGAACACGGGGCTAAACGGGGCCACTCTGACCGCAGCATTATGGGAAGCCTTGTCGAGGAAAGCGAGGGCTGGCAGGGCCAAGAAGGCCCATCGATCACCCCAGGACTGCCGGGTGATCTCGATCTCGTCCAGGCTCACTTCGAGAGAATCGAGTTCGACCGACTCCGAGTCAGACGAGCTGGAATCAGACGAGCTACTCCCGCCACCTCCACCACCTGCTGAGGCAGCAGCGACACCTCCGGCAAGCGCAGCGGCTAAAGCAGCAGCTCCCGCTGCTGCCGCAATGGATTCCGGTGACCCGAGTGGATCAAAAGGTTCCGGCTCGCCGCTCGCCGCGGGCTCAGTGGACGCTGGTTCTGCGGGCGCGTCCGCGGGCGGCGCTGGGGCTGCGTCAGCCGGTGGTGGGGGTGGAGGGGGAGGAGGCACCACTGGCGCCGCCACCACTGGAGGCGGGACTACTACCGGCGGTGCCGGCGCTGGGGGCGAGCTCGACTGACCGGGTTGGGTGACGGTGACCGTCACATCACTGGATGCCAGCACTGCCCCGCCCGACCCACCGAGTCGATAGGTCAGTGTCCTGATCAGCCCATCTGTTGGCGAAGTGCTGCTGTAGGTGAAGTGGCGAAGCAGGTTTGTTGTCCAACCCGAGGGAATTACTGAAGCGCCCTCCACTGAGGTGGGGGCGAAAGACGACCCCGATCGAGTGATGACAAAGTCCGTCAGATTGACCTTTGTCCTGAGCTCTAAGTTTGTCGTGGCATTTGCGGGCCACGACCCACCAGCCATCGCGACGAACTTGTAGTTTCCGGCTGTGGTCGGACACGGGGTGTTGCTGGGAACGTCGATGTAAAGGTTCTCGGTCCAACCCCTATTGTCATCCATCGACGCGTGCGCCACGGCAGCGAACTTGTTGAAGGTGGGGCTGCAATCATTCATGTCCAACAACCCCACCCACAGGTTTACCGAAGCGGCAGAGGTGCAGAGATCGCCGGTGTCCCCACAGTTATTGCGGTGCTTGAAGGAAATCCTGTCCCCGACCTGTGCCGCGAAAGCGTCAGAGACGAATGCGGCACCCCGGAGATTTGCGCCGCTACTGCCGATCGGGCCGGTGGGCGAGAGATTTAGATGGATGGCGATGGCGTTGTTCCGAGTCCAATACGGATGGGCCGGGTAGGTGTAGTTGTCGCTGGTGACAATGCTCTGATTGTCAAGGGTGATACCGGCCGTGTTGGCGAACTTGGTTGTCGCCTCGGGGTCGCCACCGTCGCCAGACCAGCCGCCCAGCTTCGAGATCGACACGGGGAGGAGCCCCTCCCCGTAGGCGCTGGGAACGGTGGTCGACGCTGGATTCTGGTGCCACCATGTGATGCCATCGATCTTGATTCGCGCTTGTGAGGCGCTGGTAAAGGAAGAGTCAACGATGCCAACGCGCCGCACATAGGTGCCATCTCCCACATACACCGTCGTTCCCACAACACTGACGACCCCGGACCCATTCGACGGGACCGCGCTAGTGGGGACGCCCACAGCGTCACTGGAGACGGCGCTGGCAACCTGAAGTTCCAGATCTGCGCCCAGCGGATTATCCAGCGTCGCGGAGAGCGTGTCCGGAACAGAAAGCGCCGGCTGTCCGGATTCAAAAGTTGCAGTGGGGCTCACTGTCAGAGTGTCAGCGGCTGACGCCGCTCCAGCACCACCGAAAGACAGCGCAGCAACAAAAAAGGTGACCACGGAGCCGTGAAAAAAGCGTCGAGAGACACCTCTCTGGCCAGGCCTTCTCACGCGCGCTCCCGATGGATGGTGTGCGTGAGTTGGCGAGAATCGAGAGGATGCGCCGCCGGTGCCACACGCTGTTGCGCCCGGTGCGCAACTGAAATTTAGGCTAGTTGCGCACGAGAAACGCTGGCCCCGGAGAGCCATTGCGAGGGGGGTTTCATCTCACCCCGACAGGGGTTTTATAACCCTCTCGGCCCAATTACGAACCTGGGGCAAGGACATACGTCGTCACTGGGGCTGTCGGACACTCGAGATTGCAGCTACTCGTGAGTGCCCCTGGAGGGACTCGAACCCCCAACCTTTTCCTTAGGACGGAACCGCTCTTCCATTGAGCTACAGAGGCGTGGAGCATAAGTCTAGCGAGGGCCCGTTGTCGCACCAGCTGACTAGGGTTTGTGGGGTGAAGATATATCTGGCCACAATCGGCTCACGGGGAGACAACGAACCCTTCCGTGCCCTAGCCCGTGAAGCCGCTGCCGCAGGCCACGACGTCTTCTTCGCTCACACCTCTGACCTCCCAAGCGAACCCCGCGAGCCCTACGCGGAGCTATCGATACCTGGATCATTTGAAGCGCAGATTGCGGAGCACGGTGTCTCGATTACCCGCGCACTACTCAACTACCGCAGCACAATGAAGCCCCTGCTCGAGGCCGCCAACCAGGCGGTGATCACACAGATCCAGGAAGTCTCCCCCGATGTTGTGGTGTATCACCCGAAGCTTGTGACCGCGCCCGTGGCCGCCCACGCGGTGGGCGCCATTGCTGTGATTGTTGAGTTGTTCCCCACCCTCACTCCGACGACCGAGTTCCCGGCCCTCGGTCTTCCCCACGGGCTTCCAGGGTTTCTCAACCGTGCCAGTTTTGGACTCCTTCAGGCGGCGCTTGCGTCGGCTTCCGCGCCTGCGAAGAAGATGGCCAAAGAACTCGGCGTGCTTCGGCACGATCCAGACCTCACTCTGTGTCCCGTGAGCCAAGCTCTCGTGCCACAGCCGGCGGACTGGCCCTCTCACGCCCTGGTGACGGGAGCATGGATATCGCCCACTCTTGGCACAATCGACACCGAGCTTCAAGAATTCCTGGGCAGTGGCCCTGTCGTCTATGCGGGTTTTGGGTCGATGAAAGATACCCGCGGAGCTGCGCGAGCCACGGTGATTGTTGAAGCTGCCAGGCTTCTTGGCTTCAAGACTCTGCTGGTCACAGGCTGGGGTGGGCTGGAACCCTCCAGTGACCACGTTGATGCCCCCGACGTCATGGTGCGCAGTGCGGTACCCCACTCCGAGGTGTTGCCTCAGATAGCAGTAGCTATTCACCACGGCGGCGCCGGCACCACACACGCCATGATTCGCTCGGGAGTACCGAGTGCGATCATGCCCTTCGTTGCCGATCAACCGTGGTGGGCAGCGCGCTTGAAAGTCTTGGGGCTTGGACCAGGGGCCGTGTCCAAGTCGCTCACCAACCCCAACACCCTGAAGCGCGCGCTGGTGACAGCAATCGAGTGCGCGGATGCGGTGTCGAAGGCCTCAGCATTCATGGCGCTGGAGGATGGGCTTGGACGCGCGCTGTCGATCATTGAAGACGCCGAAGCCGGCGTGCAAGACCTGCGCCCAGCTATCTAGGCGGCTTGAGCTAGATACTCTTCCCAGTGCGGCTGGGGTCGCTCGATACCGCGCACCAGCCACGCGGTGCCGAAGGGTGTCTTGGGGGCGTTGAGTAGACGCCATCCCATCTCTTGGGGTGTGCGGTCGCCCTTGATGTTGTTGCACTTCAGGCAACACGCCACGAGGTTCTCCCACTCATCTCGGCCGCCTCTGGATCGTGGGACCACGTGGTCAATCGTGCTGGCCGATCCATCGCAGTAGGCACAGCGGTGTCCGTCCCGACGGAGTACACCTCGTCTGGAGACGGGGACATGGCGGTTGTGGGGCATCTTCACGTAACGCGTGAGGACGATCACGGAGGGTCTCTCCCAGGAGCCATCGGCACTTCGCACCGGATTACGCTGATCGCCCTCAACGATGACAGCGCGGCCATTCATGACGAGCACGAGGGCGCGCCTGAAGGACACCACAGAGAGCGGTTCATAGCCGGCATTTAACACGAGGGTTCGCATGCTGACCTCCTGGGTGGGACGCGCCTGGAGGGCGAGTTCTGACCGGGTCATGCGAGACCCCCTAAACCCCTGTTAACGCAAACGACACCATCGAAAATCGACGGTGTCGTGACGGGGCCTTGGCGCAGACAACTGACGCAGGGCCGGTGGCTTCCCAGTATCCGAAAGTGAGCGCGAGTATCTCTGGGAGAGATACTGGCTCGCCTGGACATTGGTTTACCCCCTACTGGTTGCGATTCGCAGTGGCCTAAGGCTAACCCGGAGACCTGACAGCCACCCGGTATGAAACGCCGAGGTTTAGCACTTATGCGGCGAGGTAGAGGTGGTGGGCGATTTCCGCAGAAACCACGACGGCGCCGCTCATCGCTGCTGATTCGACGCGGTACCCATTGGCGTCCTTGCTCACACTCACTCGAGCGCCGGGAATCAACCCCGCGTTCTTGAATTTCTTCAGGAGGTTTGGGTCAAACTGTGCGGGCTCACCGATGCGCCGCAGGATTCCCGAGGCCGTCTGGCCTGTGAGCGCATCCGTGATGCGAATCACACCGGCCAAGAAGTCTTCGGACTTCGGCCCGCCTAGTTCCTGCATTGCAGGAATCGGGTTGCCATAGGGGGACTCGGTGGGTTCACCGAGCATCGCGATCAGACGCCGCTCCACGTTTTCACTCATCACGTGTTCCCAGCGGCATGCTTCTTCGTGGACGAGTGACCAGTCCAAACCAATGACGTCCGCCAACAACCGCTCCGCGAGGCGATGCTTGCGTGTTACCTGAATAGCTTTAGTGCGGCCCTTCTTGGTCAGCGCTAATTGCCGGTCGGCCTCCACAACAACAAGACCGCCGCGCTCCATGCGAGCAACGGTTTGCGACACCGTGGGTCCGGAGTGACCGAGACGCTCAGAGATTCGAGCCCGAAACGGTGGAATGCCCTCTTCCTCCAGGTCAATGATGGTGCGCAGATACATCTCCGTTGTATCGACGAGATCAGTCATGATGTGTGGGGTCTCCGTGGGACAGAGGGTTGTGAGGTAAGGCTTAGCTTACTCGCAGGACTTCCGGAGGAGCCCGCGCGAACGCCTAGGATTTTGGTATGACGGACATCACGATTCCTTCCGACCTTCTTCCGGCCGACGGCCGTTTTGGCTCGGGCCCCTCCAAGGTTCGCCGCAGCCAGATTGAGCACCTCGTTGCCAACCAGGCAATTCTTGGCACCTCACACCGCCAAGCACCCGTCAAAGACTTAGTCGCCCGCGTTCAGGCCCACCTTCACGAGCTCTTTCGTCTTCCTGATGGGTATGAGGTTGTGCTGGGAAACGGTGGATCGACAGCTTTCTGGGATGTTGCTGCAGCGAGTCTGGCCAGGGATAAGAGCGCTCACCTGAGCTTTGGTGAATTCGGCCAGAAGTGTGTGACTGCTCACACCACTCCGTGGCTTAGCGCACCCCACGTGGTGAAGTCGGACCCTGGCACCAGGGGAACCCTCGAGGCTGTTGCGGATGCTGATGTGTATGCGTGGCCTCACAACGAAACCTCCACCGGTGTCAGCGCTCCGATTCTTAGGGTCACAGGGGCATCCTCCGATTCGCTGATGATGGTCGATGCCACCAGCGCTGCCGGTGGCATCGATTTTGACGCCCGCGAGATGGACGTCTACTACTTTGCGCCCCAGAAGAATTTCGCGAGCGATGGCGGACTGTGGTTTGCGCTGATGTCGCCCACCGCGATTGCTCGGGCGGAACAGATTGCAGCGAGCGATCGCTACATCCCTGAGTTCTTGAGTCTCAAGACAGCCATTGATAACTCGAGGCTGCACCAAACCCTCAATACCCCAGCACTGTCCACGATCCTGCTCATGGAAGCACAGCTTGAGTGGATGATGGGTCGAGGTGGCCTTAGTGCTGCAGCAGCCCACACCGCCCACAGCTCTGGTCTGCTCTATGCGTGGGCCGAGTCGCGCAGCGACGTGACGCCATTTGTGACTAACCCCGAGCACCGCTCACCGGTCGTGGTGACACTCGATCTGGATGATGCGATTGACGCCACTGCCGTCACATCGATCCTGCGCGGCAATGGAATTGTCGACACTGAGCCCTATCGAAAGCTCGGTCGTAACCAGATTCGCGTAGCCACGTTCGTCGGTGTTGACCACGCGGATGTTGACAAGCTCATCGCGAGCCTCGACTACGTGCTCGAGCGCCTCTAAGGGTCGAGCGGATCGTCCTCGTCAAATTCGACGTGGTCAAAAACATCATTGGGTTCGTCGGGAACCTCAAGGGACGTGGGATCTAGCTCAATATCGAGCTGGTCGATGTCGATGCCATCCACGTCATCGTCAAAATCGTCGTCGTCGTCATCGTCATCGTCGTCATCTGCTTCGGCTGCAGCGTCGCTGAGTTCTTTCTCATGAAGGAGGTACTCTTCCATGCGATCGGCCCAGGGCACCCACTCAGGAGCAACCAGTGCTTTGTCGCCCGGCAGTAATTGGAGCTCTAAAGCGGTGGGTGTGATGCCGTCAACGTCACTCATGTTGACCGTCCAGAACCAGCCCGGATAACCCCGCTCTGCTGAGGCAAAAGTCACCGTGGCTATTCCCTCGCTGCGAATCACCGTGGGCGGGATTCGGTACGTGTGTGCCTGGG
>JBIIFP010000057.1:0-7469 GCA_044237205.1 Pontimonas sp.
TGCGCATGGGGTACAAAGAAATCGAAGTGGGGTTCCCCTCCGCCAGCCAGACCGATTTCGATTTTGTGCGCACTCTGATCGACGAGAACTTGATTCCTGATGACGTCACCATCCAGGTGCTGACCCAGGCGCGCGAGCACCTCATCAAGCGCACCTATGAGTCGCTGGTGGGCGCAAAGCAAGCGATTGTTCACCTCTATAACTCAACGAGCACTCTGCAGCGCGAGGTGGTGTTCCGGACTGATAAGCAGGGCATCATCGACATCGCCCTAGAGGGTGCGAGGTTCTGTAAGTCGATGGAATCCATGGTTCCAGGCACTGATGTTTACTACGAGTACTCCCCGGAGAGCTACACGGGAACCGAGCTCGAGTTCGCACTCGAGGTCTGTAACAAGGTGTTGGACGTCTTGGAGCCAACCCCGGAGCGCAAAGTCATCATCAACTTGCCGGCTACCGTTGAAATGGCAACACCGAATCTGTATGCGGACTCCATTGAGTGGATGTCGAGAAACCTGAACCACCGCGAGAACGTAATTCTTAGCCTGCACCCCCACAACGACCGGGGCACGGCAATTGCCGCAGCGGAGCTTGGCTATATGGCAGGGGCTGACCGCATTGAAGGCTGCTTGTTCGGAAACGGCGAACGCACCGGCAATGTGGACTTGGTCGCACTGGGACTAAACCTGTTCACTCAGGGTATTGACCCACAGATTGATTTCAGCGACTTGGATGAACTCAAGCGCACTGCCGAGTACTGCAACCAGTTGGCCGTCCACGAGCGCAGCCCGTGGGCTGGGGACCTCGTCTACACGGCCTTTAGCGGCTCTCACCAGGACGCCATCAAAAAGGGCTTTGAGGCGATGGAAGCTGACGCGGCTGCTCGCAATGTGGGCATCAACGATGTCTTGTGGGCGGTGCCCTATTTGCCTATTGACCCCAAGGACGTGGGGCGCAGCTACGAGGCCGTTATTCGCGTGAACTCACAGTCCGGCAAGGGTGGCGTTGCCTACCTCTTGAAGACTGACCACGCCCTTGATCTGCCCCGCAAGTTGCAGATCGAGTTCTCTCAGGTCGTCCAAGCCAAGACGGATGCCGAGGGTGGCGAAGTCACCAGTGACGAAATCTGGGCAATCTTCCAGGATGAGTATTTGCCCTCGGCCGATGTGTCAGCCAAGTGGGGCCACTACGAGCTCTTCTCCACAAGAACCGCTAGTGACATGGATGGCACAGTGGCACTTGATGTGAAGATGCGGACAGGTGAGGACACTCAGGAGGCCTCAGCGGAGGGCAATGGCCCGATCGCTGCGTTCTTGAACATCCTCTCCGGCCACGGGGTTGCGGTAAGACTCTTCGACTATGTCGAGCACGCGCTCAGCGCCAGTGGCGACGCACTTGCTGCTGCGTATGTGGAACTGGAAGTCAATGGCCGCACCCTCTGGGGAGTCGGAATCGACGCCGATATTTCCACGGCATCGCTCAAAGCGATTGTCTCGGCGGTGAACAGGGCTCTGCGGTTTGAAACTCCAGCGACATCCCTCGTGGGCGCGCGCTAGCTGACACCGACACCGCGATACTAGAGGGGTGCCAAGCTACAACGACGATGCGATTGTCCTGCGCACCCATCTCTTGGGTGAAGCGGACAAGATTGTCACGCTGTTGTGTAAGTCAAAGGGCAAAGTGCGGGCGGTAGCGAAGGGCGTGCGCAAAACGACCAGTAGTTTTGGTTCGCGCCTTCAGCCCTTCAATGTTGTTGAGGTGTCGCTCTATGTCGGCAAAAGCCTGGACATTGTCCAGCAGGCTGACACGATCGCCTCCTACAGCGAATCGATTAGTCACGACTATCCCCGCTACACGGCAGCCATGGTGATGGTGGAGACTGCTGACCGGCTCACAGAACACGACTTTCAGCCCTCCCACTACACCCTGTTACAGGGTGGCCTTCGCTCTTTAGCGGCGGGGGAGCATGAACCGGGGATTACCGTTGATAGCTACTTGATGCGCGCACTCGCACTTGCTGGGTGGGCGCCGAGCCTTGATGAGTGCGCCGTGACAGGGCAGCCCGGTGATCACCGGGCTTTCGTTGTCTCGCTGGGGGGAATCGTCTCGGACGAGGTCGCACCGGCTGGCTCGCCACGGCTTGCTAGTGGCACCAAAGAAGTGCTCACCGCCTTGCTAGAAGGCAACTGGCCGGCCGTGGAGTCAGCGCCCACGAAAAACAAACAGGAGGCCTCCGGCCTCATCGCCGCTCACACGCAGTATCACCTGGAGCGTCACGTGAAGTCACTCGTGCACCTCGATCGATCGGGAGCGGACGTGGCATCGTGACCGACACCACTTTTGTGCCGGTGGACTGGACCAAGCAGTATCCGCCAGCTTTTGACCAATCCCGTCTGCCCGGACACGTGGCGCTAGTTATGGATGGCAATGGCCGCTGGGCTAACCAGCAGGGCCTGCCCCGTATTGAGGGCCACCGCGCGGGGGAAGCTGCCCTCTTAGATGTCGTGGCCGGTGCCCTGCAGGCTGGCATCAGCCACTTGTCTGTTTATGCGTTCTCCACGGAGAACTGGAATCGATCTCCTGACGAGGTGCGCTTCTTGATGGGGTTCAACCGCGATGTTTTGCGCAGGCGGCGTGACCAACTCAACGAGTGGGGGGTGCGCATTCGGTGGTCTGGTCGCAGGCCCAAGCTGTGGTCCAGTGTTATTACTGACCTAGAAACGGCTGAGCGGGTGACCCGTGGCAACACAGCACTGACACTCACGATGTGTGTCAATTACGGCGGCAGGGCAGAAATCATCGATGCCGTGCGCGGCATCGGCCACGACATCAAGGCGGGAAAGCTCTCACCTGAGCGCATCACAGAAAAGACGCTCGCCAAGCACTTGTATGTGCCAGACGCTCCCGATGTCGACTTGTTTATCCGCACCTCGGGCGAACAGCGGACCAGTAACTTCCTGCCCTGGCAGAGCGTCTATGCCGAAATGGTGTTTCTGGAGACGCTCTGGCCCGACATGACCCGTGTTCAACTCTGGGAGGCCATTGCCGAATACCAACGCCGCACGAGGCGTTTTGGAGGGGCTGTGGACTCTCCTGCCGGGAAAGACCAGGGCGCTAGCTAGGATAAGAGGTCTGTGCCCACTTTCCGGGCTCGACGAGGGAGCTAAAGCGTGGCTCAAGCGAGCAAACTAGACAACGTCATTGCGCTGGCCAAGCGCAGGGGCTTTGTGTTTCAGTCCGGCGAAATCTACGGTGGGTCCCGTTCCGCCTGGGACTACGGCCCCTTGGGCGTTGAACTCAAAGAAAACATCAAGCGCCAGTGGTGGCGCTCGATGGTCAGCTCCAGGGCCGACGTGGTCGGCCTTGACTCGGCAGTCATTTTGCCGAAAGCCGTGTGGGAGGCCTCAGGCCACGTGGAAGTCTTCACCGACCCACTGGTGGAGTGCCTGGAGTGCCACAAGCGTTTTCGTGCGGATCACCTGCTCGAAGAGTTCGAAGAAAAGAAGGGCCGCGCGCCAGAGAACGGGTTGACCGATATTGCCTGCCCAAACTGTGGAAACCGTGGCAAGTTCACCGAACCCCGTGCGTTTAGCGGCCTTCTGAAGACCTATCTCGGGCCACTCGATGACGAGGCCGGTTTGCACTACCTGCGCCCCGAAACAGCCCAGGGCATCTTTGTGAACTTCAACAATGTGGTGTCCAGCGCCCGAATGAAGCCGCCGTTTGGTATTGCCCAGATTGGTAAGAGCTTCCGCAACGAAATCACCCCGGGCAATTTCATCTTCCGCACCCGTGAGTTCGAGCAAATGGAGATGGAATTCTTCGTGAAGCCCGGCGAAGACGAACAGTGGCACCAGTACTGGATCGATGAGCGCTTCCGCTGGTACACGGACTTAGGAATCAATCCCGATAACTTGCGTCTCTACGAGCACGCCGCCGAGAAGCTCTCGCACTACTCCAAGCGCACCGTGGACATCGAGTATCGCTTTGGCTTTAGCTCTGGTGAGTTTGGTGAACTCGAGGGTGTTGCTAATCGCACCGATTACGACTTGACCACTCACAGCAAGCATTCCGGCACCGACCTCTCCTACTTTGATCAGGCTGCGGGGGAGCGATGGACTCCCTATGTGATTGAGCCGGCTGCGGGTTTGACCCGCTCACTGATGGCTTTCTTGGTCGATGCGTATTCAGAGGACGAGGCGCCAAACGCCAAGGGTGAGCTGGAAACCAGAACGGTGCTGCGACTTGATCGCAGGCTTGCCCCGGTGAAGGTTGCCGTGTTGCCACTCTCTCGTCACGAGGACCTCTCGCCCCTGGCGCAGAAGATTGCCCAAGACCTTCGCCAGTACTGGTCGGTCGAATTCGATGATGCTGGTGCGATTGGGCGCCGTTATCGTCGAAACGACGAGATCGGCACCCCCTTCGCCCTGACAGTGGACTTTGATTCGCTCGAGGACAACGCGGTGACTATTCGCGAGCGGGACACCATGGCTCAAGAACGCGTGTCTCTGGATCGCATCCAGGGTTACCTCGCGGAAGCGTTGGTGGGGGCCTAGCCATGTCGCAGGCGAGCGCCACGGCGCAGCGGCCCTTGAGCATTGGCCCACTGGAACTGACGGTTCCTGTGGTCCTGGCTCCGATGGCCGGAATCACGAATACTGCGTTTCGTCGTTTGTGCCGGGAGTATGGCGCAGGGCTCTATGTCAGCGAAATGATCACCTCGAGGGCTCTGGTTGAGCGCACGCCGACCAGCATGCGCCTGATCAAACACCACGAGTCAGAAACTCCCCGCAGTATTCAGCTCTATGGCGTTGACCCCAAGACCGTCTCTGAAGCGGTCAAGTTCCTGGTCGACGAGGACCTGTGCGATCACATCGATTTGAACTTTGGCTGCCCTGTTCCCAAAGTGACCAAGAAGGGTGGCGGCGCCGCCCTTCCCTGGAAGAAGAGCCTCTTTCGCCAGATTGTGGAAGGCGCTGTCGGCGCTGCCGGCGACATTCCCGTTACCGTGAAGATGCGCAAGGGCATCGATGAAGACCATCTGACGTACAAAGAGGCGGGCAAAGCCGCCGAGGGCGCCGGTGTCGCCTCCATTGCACTGCATGCCAGGACTGCGGCCCAGTTCTATTCGGGCCATGCGGACTGGGATGCCATTGGCGAACTCAAGAGCAGTATTTCCTCGGTTCCGGTGCTGGGTAATGGTGACATCTGGAGCGCCGAGGATGCCATTGCCATGGTCAAGCAGTCTGATTGCGACGGAGTCGTGGTGGGCCGCGGTTGTCTCGGGCGGCCCTGGATCTTTGGAGACCTGCAAGCAGCGTTTAGGGGCGAGCAGGTGAAGGTTCAGCCGGGGCTTGGCGCTGTTGCTGACGCTTTCAAGCGTCACGCCGAGTTGTTGGTCGAGTTCTTTGATGACGATGAGAATCACGCGTGCCGGGATATCCGCAAGCACGTTGCGTGGTATTTCAAGGGCTACCCCGTGGGCGGCGAAATACGAGCCAAGCTCGCCACCGTGGAATCCTTGCAGCAAATTGATGACTTCTTGGGCGAACTCGATCGCAGTCAGCCCTACCCGGGCGAGGGCGTTGAAGGCCCCAGGGGTCGCCAGGGCACGCCGAAGAAGCCGGCCCTGCCGGATCGATGGCTAGAGAGCCAAGAATTGAGTGAGGACCAGCGGAACTCCTTGCACTTAGCCGAGTTGGACACCAGCGGTGGCTAGGGATTATTCCGCATGGGACACCGAGCGGTTTGTCCCTGAGGTTCACTCCTCGAGGCGCAGCGATTTCGCGAGGGATCGCGGCAGGCTTCTGCACTCGTCCGCGCTGCGTCGCCTTGCCGCGAAGACGCAGGTTCTCTCGCCAACCCAGGGATTGGATTTCGCGAGGAACCGCCTGACTCACTCCTTGGAAGTGGCCCAGATTGGCCGTGAGCTGGCTAGTCGTCTCGGTGTTGATGCAGACGTCGTGGAGACCGCGTGTTTGGCGCACGATATCGGGCACCCACCCTTTGGACACAACGGTGAGCGAGCACTCGCCGAGTGGGCAGCGGATGCCGGCGGATTCGAGGGCAATGCCCAAACCTTCCGATTACTGGTGCGCTTAGAGCCAAAGACTGTCGATAGCGATGGGGTTCCCCGGGGCCTCAACCTGACACGGGCCAGTTTGTTGGCCAGCATGAAGTATCCCTGGGATGCCGGCAGCGCTGAGGCTGACCCGAGTGGTCGCGACAAGTTCGGTTTTTATGAGGACGACCGCGACGTCTTCGACTGGGTGCGAAACGGTATGCCAGAGCGCTCGCTCAGCCTTGAAGCCACCATCATGGATTTCTCCGACGATGTGGCCTACTCGGTCCACGATTTTGAGGACGCCATTGTTAACGGGTTTATTGACCCAGCCCTACTCGCTGAGTCACAACATCGCGATGAGGTCCTGCACACCATGGTGTCGTGGGCGGGAGTCGACCAGGCGCAACCCTTGGGTGCCGCGTGGGAGCGCTTGACCAGTGTCGCTGGTTGGGTGAACTCCTTCCAACCGCAGCGTGCTGAGCTGGCTGGACTCAAGAACCTCACGAGCACCTTGATCGGCCGCTTTGCCTTGAGCGCTTCGGTGGATGACGCCCGGAAGACACTGGCGGTTCCCCCGGAGACCCTTGCTGAAATCGCTGTTCTCAAGGGAATTGTTTCTGTTCATGTGATGTCACACACCGCCCGTCAACCGATATACCTAGCACAGCGCACCATGTTGATGGCACTGGCTGAGCATTTGTACTCTCACCCCGATTCGCTAGACCCTGTCTTTGCTGGTGATTGGGCGCTGGCGACGGGGCAAGAGGCTAAAAAGCGCGTGGTGGTGGACCAGGTCGCGTCGCTGACAGATCAGTCAGCGACGGAGCTCCATCTGCGCCTGTGCTCGTAGGTCTTCTCCACAGGATTGGGTGCGCTGTGTGGCAGGCCGTGGCGGCTAACTAGACTTGGGCTGTGGCGGGGTTGATTAAGCGCAGTGATATCGATGAGGTGCGCCAGCGCGTCAACATTGCTGAGCTAATCGGCCAGTATGTGACGCTCAAGTCCGCTGGCGTCGGTTCCATGAAGGGCCTGTGCCCTTTTCACGACGAGCGCAGCCCGAGTTTCCATGTTCGGAGCCAATCGGGTTTCTATCACTGCTTCGGGTGTGGTGAAGGCGGGGATGTATACACGTTCCTGCAAAAGATGGACCACATTAGCTTCCAGGAAGCCGTCGAACGGCTGGCGGGAACCATCGGCTACCCCCTTCATTACGAAGAAGGGGGTAAGGCCGCCGACACCAGTAATCGAACCCGCTTGCTCGCGGCTAACGCGCTGGCCGAAGAGTTCTTTAAAAGCCAGCTGACTACCCCTGATGCTGAGAAAGGTCGCGTCTTCCTGGGAGAGCGAGGCTTTGATGCCCTTGCGGCTGAGCGGTTTGGTGTGGGCTACGCACCACAGTCGTATGACG
>JBIIFP010000058.1:0-7384 GCA_044237205.1 Pontimonas sp.
ACCCAACAGATTTCCGAAATCGTGGGCGGCGCCGACGCCCTCGCTTCGGCGAAGTAAAGAAAGAGAAGACGATATGAGCAAGACTGCCACCAAGAAAGCGACTGCCACGGGTCGAGTTGCCCGTGTCACCGGTCCGGTTGTTGACGTCGAGTTTCCGCACGACTCAATCCCCGAGATTTACAACGCGCTGCAGACCACAATCACCATGGGTGGCGAGTCCATTGTGTTGACTCTCGAGGTCGCTCAGCACCTCGGCGACGACCTGGTCCGTGCGATCGCTTTGAAGCCCACCGATGGTTTGGTCCGTGGGCAGGAAGTTCGCGACACTGGTGGCCCCATCACGGTTCCCGTGGGTGATGCCACCAAGGGCAAGGTGTTCAACGTCCTCGGCGAGGTCTTGAACTCAGATGACAAGCTCGAGGGTGTGGAGCGCTGGAGCATCCACCGCGAGCCACCACCCTTCGACCAGCTCGAGTCCAAGACTCAGCTCTTCGAGACCGGTATTAAGGTCATCGACTTGCTCACCCCCTACGTATTGGGTGGAAAGATTGGCCTCTTTGGTGGTGCTGGTGTGGGTAAGACCGTTCTTATCCAGGAGATGATTCAGCGCGTCGCTCAGGACCACGGTGGTGTGTCGGTGTTCGCCGGTGTAGGCGAGCGCACCCGTGAAGGTAACGACCTGATCCACGAAATGGAAGAAGCGGGCGTCTTCGACAAGACCGCGCTCGTCTTCGGACAGATGGATGAGCCCCCCGGAACCCGTCTTCGCGTGGCTTTGTCTGCTCTGACCATGGCCGAGTACTTCCGTGATGTTCAGAACCAGGATGTCTTGCTCTTCATCGACAACATCTTCCGTTTCACCCAGGCTGGCTCGGAGGTGTCGACCCTGCTGGGTCGTATGCCCTCCGCAGTGGGTTACCAGCCAAACCTCGCGGATGAGATGGGTGTGCTCCAGGAGCGCATCACCTCGACCAGAGGTAACTCGATCACGTCGTTGCAGGCCATTTATGTGCCAGCTGATGACTACACCGACCCTGCACCGGCGACCACCTTCGCGCACTTGGATGCAACCACGGAACTTAGCCGCGATATCGCGGCTAAGGGCCTCTACCCGGCTGTGGACCCACTGACGTCCACCAGCCGTATCCTCGACCCGCTCTACATCGGAAATGACCACTACCGTGTGGCCACCACCGTGAAGCAGATTCTGCAGAAGAACAAGGAGCTCCAGGAGATCATCGCGATCTTGGGTGTTGACGAGCTCAGCGAAGAAGACCGGATTACTGTCTCCCGCGCGCGTCGTATCCAGCAGTTCCTCTCCCAGAACACCTACATGGCGAAGAAGTTCACCGGTGTTGAGGGCTCGACGGTTCCGCTCAAGGAGACCATCGAATCCTTCGATGCCATTGCCCGCGGTGAGTTTGACCACGTTGCTGAGCAGGCCTTCTTCAACGTTGGCCCTATCTCGGACGTGGAAGAGAAGTGGGCAAAGATTCAGAAGGAGAACGGCTAATAGTGGCTGGCATCCTTCAGGTCACGGTGGTCTCCGCCGTCGCTGAGGTGTGGTCGGGCGAGGCCACCATGGTCGTCGCCCGCACCACTGAGGGCGAAATTGGGATTCTTGCGGGACACGAGCCAACGCTCGGTGTGCTCGCCGCCGGTGAGGTCCGCATCACCACTGCTACTGGCGAGAAAATCACCGCCAAGGCAGAGGACGGTTTCCTCTCGGTGGACAACAACCAGGTGACGATTGTTGCCGGACTGGCAGAGATAATTTAGCCGATGCTGATTCTTCTGCCTCCCTCAGAGACCAAAGTCTCGGGAGGAGACGAGGGGTCACACCTGAATCTGGAGTCTCTCAGTTTCCCCGTTCAGACCCCAACTCGTCAGCAGTTGGTTGACGCCGTGGTTGCTCTGTCCACCGACCGCGCGGCTTCGCTGCGGGCACTCAAGCTAGGGCCCAAGGGGCTGGCTGAGGTTGAGCGTAATCGGGAGCTGTGGAGTGCTCCGGTCATGCCAGCGCTCTCCCGCTACACGGGTGTCCTCTATGACGCCCTTGGCTTCGACACCCTCGATAACGCCTCGCAGCGACGAGCTCTCTCCAGTATTGCCATCTTCTCGGCGCTGTTTGGACTTATCCGGGCCAGCGACAGAGTTCCCGCCTATCGCCTGTCCTGGGATTCCACCCTGCCAGGCGGGAAGTCTGGCGCACTGTGGGGGCCTCTGGCCGCCGAGCTGTGGGCGTCAGTGGGTGACTTTGTTCTGGACCTTCGCAGCGAGGGCTATCGAAGCCTTGCCCCTTTGCCCGAGGGCGCAGGGGTGTTTGTGTCTCTCGTGAAACCTGGCCCCGCAGGGGCCAGGGGGGCGATCGGACACCACAATAAAGGAACAAAGGGGCGCCTGGTGCGGGACCTGGTGGAATCCGGGGCAGACATCACTTCGGTCGCAGGTCTCGGCCAGTGGGGACGTGCGAACGGCCACAATTTTGGGGAAGCTAGTGCCAGCTCTGGATTCATCGAGCTGATTGTGGCTCTTTAGCGGAAATCGATGCCCTCGTGGCGGAGGAGCTTCTGCTTGGTCGGGATTCCCTCTCCCGCGCTGTAGCCGGTGATAGTGCCACTCGCGCCAAGAATTCGGTGGCAGGGCACAATGATGGGGATCGGATTGCGCCCGACTGCTCCGCCAACCGCCCGTGGAGCACGCCCCACCCCGGCCCTCAGCCCGAGTTCTTCGTAAGTCAACTTCGCTCCAAAGGGAATAGTCGAGAGCGTTGTCCATACTGCCTCTTGGAATGTGGTCCCAGACCAGGTCAGGGGCAGATCAAATTCCGTGCGCGCACCATCAAAGTATTCGCTCAGTTGCGAGGCAGCGCGGCGGAGAACCTCGGCATCGGCGGGGTTGGCGCTGTGCTTAGGCGAGGGGCTTTGCCCAATAGTCACAGCGGTGATGGTCTGGTTGCTCGCGGTAATAGTCAACGGGCCGAGCGGTGAATCCATGGTCAACGAGGAGTTCATGTGTTGAGGGTACATCGATTCCACAATACCCTCCGGCCCCCCGGAAACCAAACGACGACTGCTCGAGGTCGGTGTCCTGTGGAGAAAGTTCTTCCTCCTCGCGAAGCCTCACGTTGATGCCCTGGTTGAGTTCCGACACCTCAGAGTTCAGGCGATTGAGCTCTTCGAGCCGCCCGTTGTATTCGTCAATCTTTGTTTGCAGGCTAATCCGCATCGATTCGAGGCGTGATTGCCGCTCGATGAGTGAGTTCCTGGTCGCTTCGAACTCCGAGCGGGAGGGGAACGCGCCCGGAGTGGATGCACGCTCGTTGAAAGCCAGAATGGCCGCGTTGAGTGCGCCTTGCTCCTGCTCGTAGGCAAAGCGGAGGCCTTCTATTTCCGCGGCGAGCGATTCGAGCTCTTGGGAAAGAGCGTTGAGCTCCACCTCGACAGTGTCAAAGACTCGGTAGAGCTCATCGGCGAGAGCAACGACCTTGCTGCGGTCATCGAAGTAGATGGCATAGTGCTCCTCAAGGAGCGCAGGAAGGGGGGCAACTTCGGTGCCAAGAATCGCATAGAGCTCCGGGATTCTGGAGGCTGGGTTATTGGATTCATAAGTGACAATCCGGTCCCGGAGTTGGTGGTCTGCGGGCAGAGTGGCAAATCCTTCCTCCAACAGTTCAGCCACACGTTCCTGCTCGGCACCCGAGAGACGTGCCCACGCGGCGTGAAGCATCTCGTGGGCGGCGACGACCGGTTCGATGCTGACAAGGCGCTCGTCAGTAACGTCATAGAGATAGATGCGACCATCGCGCAGGGTGTAGCAGCCGAGCACACCAATTCCTGGCTCGTTGCGAGTGCAATAACTATCAAACTCATAGACCGGCACGATTTGTGGCAGGGACGTCATGAAGTAGAGCTCGCCCGTGGGCGACATTCCCGACACCTGGGCGTACTCAAGGATTTCGTCGGGGGCATCGAATTGATAGGCCACCAATTGGTCCTTGATGTGCCGTTCATTCGCGACGACCCACGAAACACCCCAGGCGGCTCCACCTTGAAGGGCAAGTGCTGCGGTGGCCAACAGAACGAGGGCTGAGCGGCCCACGCGTGACCCGATGGAGTGTTCTGCCATGTCCGCACCTTTCTGGCACTTCCATTGTGACCTAGAGCGCCTTGGAAACCGCTCTGGACACCGCGGTGAACACTGAGGGGTCTGGTCGGGAGGCGCTGTGTGTGCTTCCGCGCTCTCTCGAATCACCCCGGTACCCTGAGGCGTATGAGTCTTTTTGACGCCACCGAGGTGCGGCCCCCCGCGCCCTGTTCACGGTGTGGTGAAAAAGTTCACGCGAGCAGCCTGTTTTGCCCACAGTGTGGGCAGTCGAGTGTCCGTCCACAACCAGCCCCTCCGGCGCCTCAGGAGGCGCCGACCCCAGAGGCTGCTCCCGTGCCAGAGCCGGAGGCTGAACCCCCGCCGAGCACCACGGGTTGGCTGAGGCGAAGCCTGTCCCTCGGTAAGAAAATCGAAGCCCCGGCGGTGGTTGAATCTCCGGTGTCAGCGAGCTCGGACGAAGAGACCCAAGTGATGTCTCTCTTCGAGATCGAGCAAGCTGTAGCGGTCGCGAAAGAGAAACCGCCCCGGCGTGCTCAGGCCGCTATACGCTTCACGGTCAGTTTCGATGATGGCAACACGGTGACGGTCGGAGAGACTCCTGGAGTCATGGGAGTGAAGCCGGTGGTGGAAGGCGACCCTCGGTTCCGGGTTTATGTCGAGGACCCAACGGACAGCGTCGCCCCTGAACACTGTGAGTTTGGCTTTGATAACGGGGTGTTTTGGGTCAAGGATTTGAAAACTGTCAACGGAACCGTCGTGGAGGAACCGGGATCCCCGGCGCTGCAGTGCATTCCCTACGACAAATACTTCGTCGTGCGTGGGTCCCGGGTGGGCCTAGGTTCGTTGTTTTTCACTCTGCAGTAACTCGCTGTCCACGGCACTCCCCATGTGCGTGAATTTCTGGCGCTAAGACTCCAGTGGTTTGCCCAGCGTCATGCTGTGCTCCACTAGGGCGGTGTTCCCTGGTCCTCCTCCTGCGCCACCCTCACCACTGGAGAAGGCTCCGCTGCCGATACTCCCCTTGGTGGCCCCGGTTGCGTTGGCAGTTTTCCTGGCTCTGGTGTTTGAGTCAGCGGTGGCCATCGTGATGGGAGCCCTGGGCCCCCTGATGGTTTTCGGAGGCTGGTGGGAGTCCAGACGACGAAGCGCGACCAAGCACGACCTAGCCCTGCTCGAGCACCAGGACCGCCTCCTGGAACACGAGGAGCACGTGGATCGTGCCAGGCGAGACGTTGTCAATCGAGCCACCAGGCTCCACCCGGGAATCCGGGACTGGGCCGCTAATTCGCTGTGGCGGGGCCCGTTGCCCACTGCCCAGAAGATGAGCATTGGGCGAACCCGCTGGTATCCGCCAGCGGGACACCCGCTGGCGGGAACGGGAGCGATTGCCGGCATGCCTGCCCTCGTTGACATGACCGCAGGGCTCGCCCTCGTCGCTGCTGCTGACCAGCAGGGCCTCTGGCGGGCGCTCGCTCTGCAGTGGAGGGCGCACGCCTCTCATTCGGTGGCGCCCTCATGGGATTTAGCGGATGAACCGCCACGTGATTTCCGGGGATCTTCCCGACTCGTCTGGGTCAGCACTTCCGCCGATGCTCCCGAAGAGTGCACGTCGATGCTGATTCATCGGGGAGGAGTGATGGCTGAACTTCATACTCCAGGAGAGCTACCTCAGGATGTGCAACTGGATTCACTGGGCCATGCCGAGGCGATGAGAATCCCCCGAGGCCGGCTTGGCGTGAGCGACAGGGTGGTCTTCCCACCAGATCTCTCGCGTCGTGATCAACTCTGGGCTGCACTGGCGCACGGTGGACCATTCTTTGACCTTCTTGCCGAGGGTCCCCACACCATCGTGTGGGGCGCCACGGGGAGTGGAAAGAGCGTCAGTGTTGTTGCCCTGGTGAGCTCCCTGGCCGCCCACTATTCACCGGAGCACGTGGTCTGCGTGTTGATTGATTTCAAGGGCGGTGCGGGGCTTGCTCCATTGCAAGCCCTGCCTCACACGGTGGGGTGGGTGACCGATTTAGCCCCCGAGACAAGCACGCGAGCCTTGCGAGGTCTCCGGGCTGAGATGACCAGGCGAGAGCGGATTCTCGAGGGCGCCTCGCGAGCGGATTGGTCCGAGCTTGACCCCACACAGCACGGGCCACGCCTCGTTGTCGTCGTCGATGAGGTGGCCTGGTTGTTGGCCAACCAGCCGCTCTGGGCAGAAGCAATCACCGATATCGCGGCCCGGGGCCGCTCGCTAGGTGTCCATCTTGTTCTCTCCACCCAGCGCCTTGGTGGAGTCATCTCTCGGGCGATGATGGCGAACATTGCGTTCAGGGTCTGCGGTCGTGTGGCGGACGAGGCTGAGCTCCGGGAGGGAATGCCTGAGGCCGCCCCGTCACTGGTGGCCGCGCTGCGCCATGTGCGCCCCGGGCAGGTGCTGGTTGCTGGCGCCATCAGCCCCCCACACATGTGCGCTGTGGATCCAGTGGGCCGACTCGCGCGCGATAGTCCAGGCTCGACCTGGACAGTGTGGGGTGAGGCCTTGCCCTCGCTGATTCCCTGGAGTCATCATGGTGGAGAGTGGGCATGGCGGGAGTGTCTGGATAGTCACTCTCTCGTGAGCGTGCCTGGATTGCCAGGCGCAGTGGCGATTGTGGGCGATCGCCTCTCTGGTCGAACCACTGCGGCGTATGCCCTCGCTGTGACCCAGCGAGGGTCCCTCTTGGCTCCTCCTGATGGAGCCTCGCTCTGGACTTGTCTTGATCAACTCTCTGGGACAGACCGTGCGCTGGTCGTGGATGACCTGGATGTTCTTCTTCATTCGTGCGGCTCAGAAGGTGAGGCGTCTCTCGTTAACGCTCTGGAGGGTTTCTCCGGGGCCCTGGTGATGACCATGAGCGGGCGTCATCGACTGTCTCGTTCGCTATCCCGGCTTGCTAGCCAGGTGCTGGTGTTACCGATGGCGAAGCCTGAAGACCGCGACCTCTGGGGAGCCAGCGCCCGGGCTTCCGCCGGCGCTGGACTGTGGAGGGGAGACGAGATTCAGATTGCCCACGGCGCCCCAGCGCCACAGAGGTGGTCCCCAACCGAACCAGAGCTGCCGGCGGATCCGATCGTAGTGACAAACTCACCGGAGCAGTGGGCTGGCGTTTCGGTGAGCGCCGTCATCGATTCCGCCGATCAGCCCGGCGCGTGGGCCGCCCTTGCCAAGTATCGCGTCAGTCAACCGATCCTTATCGATGGTCTGTCACACCGTGACCTTCGATCTCTTGTCCAGACTGGTGCCTTT